>JBGQLF010001321.1:0-3373 GCA_041499985.1 Gemmataceae bacterium | reverse complement strand
TCAACGGGCGGGGGGGGCCCCGCAATTTGCAAAAGTTCCCGCCACAACGGTGTTACCCAGAACACAGCCAATCGGAACCATGCCCGCTTTTCAATTGGCACTTTGCAATTTGTGGTTTTCCGGCGCGAAGTTGTACACGGAGACAGAATGGCCAGCAAACGCGATTATTACGAGGTTCTCGGCGTCAGCCGCGAGGCTGACGCCGAGGAAGTCAAGCGGTCCTATCGCCGGCTGGCCATGCAGTATCATCCCGACCGCAACGTCGGAGACGCGGAAGCCGAGCTAAAGTTCAAGGAGGCGGCCGAGGCTTATGAAGTGCTGCGCGACGCCGAGAAACGACAGCGCTACGATCGTTACGGGCACGCGGGGCTGGAAGGCCTGAACGTCCCGCACTTCAATGACGCTCAGTCGGTCTTCGATCTCTTCGGCGATCTGTTTGGCGACCTGTTCGGCCAACGCATGCGCCGCGGGCCGCAAGGGGGACGCGATCTCCAGATCGGCATCGAACTCGACCTGGCTGAAGCGGCTCGTGGAGTCAGCAAGACCATCACGGTGCCGCGTGAAGAACTCTGCGGGGAATGCTCCGGTTTGGGAAGCCGGCGCGGCACGAAACCAACGGTGTGCAAGCGCTGCAACGGACATGGAGTTGTCGTCCAGAGCCAGGGGTTCTTCCGCGTGCAGCAGACTTGCCGGGCCTGCGGCGGCAGCGGTTCGATCATCACCGATCCCTGCCCAACCTGTAATGGCCATGGCCGCGTGGTGGCTCGGCGCTCTTTGGAGGTGACCATCCCGGCCGGGGTGGATAACGGGACGCGCATCCGTCTCAGCGGCGAAGGGGAAGCCGGGGAGCCGGGGGCCCCGCGGGGGGATCTGTACTGCCTCTTCCGCGTCCGCGAACATCCCTTGTTCCAGCGTGATGGGCCCAACTTGATTTGCCAGGTGCCGATTACCTTTAGCCAGGCGGCCCTCGGGGCGGAGATCGATATTCCCACCTTGTATGGAACGATGCCACATGCGCTCAAGCGCGGGCTTCAGAGCGGCGACGTGGTCCGTCTCAGCGGCAAGGGTATGCCTGACTTGCGGAGTGGCCGACTGGGCGACTTGTTGGTGCAGGTCGTGATCGAGACGCCGCGGAATCTGACCAAGCGTCAGGAAGAGCTGTTCCGCGAATTGGCCGAACTGGAACAGAAACACGTGTCGCCGCAGCGGAAGAGCTTCCTCGACAAAGTGCGTGATTTCTTCGCCGGCCAGGAACCGGGAGCGGAGACGCCAGCGTAGGACCGCGGTGCCTGAATGAATGGCACCAGTTTTGCGGAAGGTGATCGTAGAGGTGCTACGGCCGAGGAAAGAGGAGAACCAACGATGGCCGAATCCAAGGTTCCGCCGGAATCGAACTCGGCGCGGACGAACGGACCTGCTGGCGAGGCACAACCGTCTTCTCTCGCGGAAGGAGCTACGGCCGTGCTAGAAGACCTCGAGATCTTACGTGCCCGAGCCGAGACCGCCGAGCAAGAGCGGGAACAGTTCCTGACCTTGCTCCAGCGGACCCGAGCGGACTTTGAGAATTACCAGAAGCGCAGCCAGCGCGACCTGGCCCAGGAGCGGCGTTACTGGCACGGCAGTCTGGCACTCGACTTGCTTCCGGCGCTGGACAATCTCGACCGGGCCACGACGGCGGCCAAGCAGGCCAACGAGACGGGCCCGCTGGTGCAAGGCGTGGCCTTGGTGCAGGCGCAGCTGCTCGACATGCTGCGCCGGCACGGCATCACGCGCATGGAGGCGCAGGGTCAACCGTTCGATCCGAACTTGCACCAAGCTGTGATGCAGCAGCCGAGCGCGGACCAGCCGCCCAATACCGTACTCCAGGTGCTAGAACAAGGATTCATGATCCACGACCGGGTGTTGCGCCCGGCTCGGGTGGTGGTGTCGAAGCCGACAGAGTAACTGGTTCCAACGATATCCGGGATAACGCCGTCATGCCAACGTACGAATACCATTGCGATAAGTGTGAACATCATTTCGACGAATTTCAATCGATTACCGAGAAAGCGCTCAAGAAGTGCCCGCAGTGCGGCAAGCTGAAACTGCGGCGCATTTTCGGCACAGGGGCCGCGATCATCTTCAAAGGATCCGGGTTCTACCAGACGGATTACCGCAGCGAATCGTACAAGTCGGCGGCCAAAGCCGACCAGGACAGTGCCAAGCCCCCCTCGACCGAGAAGACGGCCTCTACCGATACTTCCAACAATGGCAGCGCGGCCAAGGATGGCAGCGCGGCCAAGGATGGCAAGGCAGCTAAAAAAACGTCGAAGTCTGCGACCCGAGTTTCCGATGATTAAGGTACGCTGTCCGGTCTGCGATCGGCTGATGCAGGGCGCCAGCGCGGCGGAATGGCCGCAGTTTCCGTTCTGTACGGACCGGTGCCGGCTGATCGATCTTGGCCGCTGGTTGGGCGAAGCGTATGGCGTTGCCCCGACAGCCGAAGGGGAGGACGTGACACAGCCTGAGGACACCGACGAAATCCCCTAAGCCGGCCGTTCCTTCGGCCGTTCCCAATAGAGAGGAGGCGTAGCGTTGGGCTACGCCTTCTTTTTTTGTCGCGCGCGTCGCACGGTTTGCCTGCTGTTGGCCTCCGCTCCTGGTTATGCTAGAAGGTGGTAGAAGAGCCGTCCCCTGGGCCAGACGCCGAACGTGGCGAACCGAGCACTGCCATGTCGTTCCTGATCGACGGCTACAATCTGCTGTTTACGATGGGAGTCCAGCGGAGCCAGCTGGGTCCGACCGGTTTGGAGAAGGCTCGTCTTCGCTTGCTGGGCCTGCTGCGCGGAGCCTACGGGGACGAAGCATCCACGGTGACGGTCGTTTTCGACGCGGCCGGGGCGCGACCCGGGGCCACGGAGGTTTCCGACTACCGGGGTATTCATGTTCACTTTGCCGTCCACCAACAAGAAGCCGACGACCTGATCGAAGCCATCATCCGCCGCGACTCGGCTCCGCGCCACCTGACGGTGGTCTCCGACGACCACCGTATTCAACAGGCCGCGCGCCGGCGTCACTGCACGGTGCTCGGCTGCGCGGCGTATCTGGATTGGCTCGAGCAACACCGCCGCAAGCAGCCGTCCGTGCCTGATTCGACCTCCAAGCCTGACTCGATCTCGGCCGAGGAAGCAGAGCACTGGTTGCGCGAATTCGCCGATCTCGAGCACGACCCTGGTCTCAAGGAGTTGTCGGATCCGCCGGAGTTCTTTGCTGACGATAGCTGAGCGTTGCCCGCAGACGAGCCGCCCGCGTGGGACCGCCCTCACAAGTCGAAGAGGCTTTCGATGTCCCGTGCGCCATGGAACACACGGACGACCTCGATGCCATCCGCCAG
>JBGQLF010001320.1:0-3375 GCA_041499985.1 Gemmataceae bacterium | reverse complement strand
CTCGAAGCGGGCATCGGCAACATGATCGACCAGACCATCCAATACTGGACGAACGAACGACAGTTCGACAAGAGCCAGGTCAAAACCAGCGAAGCGGTCTACAACGAGCGCAAGTGCATTCGCGTCGAAGTCGTTCGCACGGAGCGGAGCGCGAGCATGCAATTTTACCGCACCGTCCTGTATCTTGAACGAGAATCGAAGCTGCCGATCCGCGTGGAGAATTACGATTGGCCGCGTCCGGGCGGCGACCCCAATGGCGACCTCCTGGAATCGTATAGCTACGTGGACCTGCGTCTGAATGTTGGGCTGAGCGAAGAAACGTTCAATCATTGATCCACGCGCACGTGCCAACCCCATGAAGCCTTCCTCTTCTAGCTTTCCGCTGTCGGCGCTCCTAACCTCGTTGCCGTTGGAGTTCGAGGCTGCCGTACACCAGCTGCATGCCCTGGGTTTTGACCGCGCCGATGTGGTCGCCCTGTCTGCACGGCCGGAAGGGCACCGGGAAGCATTGGCGAACACGGGCTTGCTGGTCGCCTGCGCCGCCCTTGGCCGAGGCCTGCCGGACAGGTACACCCTCGAGGCATCCGACGTGGGCCTGCGCCGTGCGGCGGTGCGCGAAGTCCAATTGCACCTTGCGGGGGCCGCCAGCCTGGGAGCCACTCACGCTTATCTGGTCCCAGGAAAGGACGCCAGCCCCGAAGGCCTCCGGCGTTTCGCGGATGCCTGTACCCAGCTGGCCGACTTCGCCGCCGGCCGGATGGTTCGGCTTTGCATCGAACACATCCCCGGCCGGGCTTTGCCCAGCGCCGCGGCGATGTTGGCCTGGCTCGAGCAGCTCGCGCATCCCAACCTGGCGCTGTTGCTGGACATCGGCCATTGCTTGATCACGCAAGAAGATCCAGCCCGGGTGGTCGAAGAGGCTGGGGCACATCTGGGTTACGTGCATCTGGATGACAACGATGGCCAAGAGGATCTGCATTGGCCGTTGCTCACCGGACGGCTGACGGAGCCTGTGCTGGTAGCTTTCTTGGCAACCCTTCGCGGCCAGGGTTACGACGGTGCTTTGTCACTGGAACTGCATTCCCAGAATCCCGATCCCGTTGATGCACTGCGCCAAGGCAAAGCGCTGTTGCAACGGCTGGCGGGTGAGCCGGTTTCTTAGCCGAATTCCGTCCCACACTTCTGCAAGAGAAAAGTGGACACTCTCCAGGTCGGCCGTTACCATCAGGGCATCCCCAGTCGTTTCACCGTGTCTCTCGCTGTATGAGGTGACCCTATGGACCTTCCCCTCTCCCGTTCCAGGCGAGCCCCCACCGGGTTCACGCTGATCGAGCTGCTCGTAGTGATCGCCATCATCGCCGTCCTCATCGGCCTCCTTCTCCCAGCCGTCCAGAAAGTGCGGGAGGCGGCCGCCCGGATGCAGTGCCAGAACAACCTGAAGCAGATCGGCCTGGCCTTCCACAACTACCATGATACGTACGGGAACTTTCCCTGCGAGGGGAGCTCGAACGTGACCGGTCGTTGGGGCTGGCCGGTCGCCCTCCTGCCGTACATCGAACAGGCGAACCTGTACCAGCAGCTCGGCTCGCCCAATGTCTATTCGACCGCGTTGATGCCCTCGACGGCAACGCCTCTCCTCCAGACCCGGATCAGCACGTTTCGGTGCCCGTCCGACCCCGACCAGTCCGACGTGAACGCCAACTTCAACAATTACGGCAAGAGCAATTATGTGATCAGCGAAGGGGTGATCAGCTGGGACGACACCGGCCGGGGCCGGATCAAAATGAGCGCCATCACGGATGGGACGAGTAACACGATCCTGGTGGGGGAACGCGATAGTCTGATCAGCATCGCCGCCATCTGGCCGGGGCGCCGGAACACCGGCGGCTCGCTCGGTGGGGCAGCCCGGGAGCGGCCGAACATCCCTTATCTCGGCAATCGCGGGGCGAACTGCTGTAGTGGCGAAGCGGCGAACGTGTGTCGGCGGGGTGCGTTCACCAGTAGTCATCCCGGCGGGGTGAATTTCGTGTTCTGCGACGGCGCCGTCCACTTCATCCGCGACACCATCGAGTTCGACCCGAACGGCTCCGATTGTAGTGGGCCTCCCAAGCCATCGAACTTCACCTATCAGAAGCTGTACTGGTCCGACGATGGACTGCCGGTGACACTCGACTAACTCTCGGAGAGAATCCCATGCGCCGAGTTTTGAGTATCTGCGTCCTGGCCGCCACAGCCGCGGCGGCCGGCTGCTCCGACAACAAGCGAGTCGCGGTCGAGGGATCCATCACCTACGATGGCAAACCGATCCCGATGGGCACGATTACCTTCCTGCCGCTGTTCGAAGGTGGGATCAAGGCCGGTGACCAGATCGCGAACGGGCACTACAAGTTGGAGGCGCCGCTCGGCCTGTTTCCCGGCCCGCACAAGGTGGAAATCCGCTGGGCCAAACCAACGGGCAAGAAGTACAAGAATGAGTTCGGCGAGGAGCATGATCGCACTGCGGAAGGGCTGCCGGACAAGTACCATGCCAACACCACACTGACAGCCGACATCAAACCCCGAGGGAATACCCTCGACTTCAACCTGGAGCGGTAGCCCAGTGGTCTCCCTCATGCTCAGGCATGGGACGCGCGCAACGTCGCCTAGGAATATGTTGACGCCTCCCGCTGGAGCGAGTACGGTGAATGGAGAGCCGTTTCCCCATTCCTTTCGATCGCCGCGTCTAGGGAGGTTGCAACGATGGCTGTGCCCCGTTGGCTTCAAATCATCCTCCAGCACAACGGCGTGCCGTACGAGGTCCATCAACATCCGCCGGTCTTCTCCGCATCGCACCTGGCCCACGCCGAGCATATCACCGGTTATCGCGTGGCCAAGACGGTGATGGTAGCGACACATGGCCGGCCGGTGGGCGTAGTGCTCCCGGCGCCCGCCCGCCTCGATTTAGCCTGGATGCAGATCCTGTGGGGTGACCCCGATCTGCGCCTGGCCACGGAGCAGGAGATCACGCATTGGTTCAGAGGCTGCCCCCTCGGAACGGTACCGCCGCTGCGCCTGCGCTCCGATGAAGAGATCGTCATGGATCGGGAGCTAGCCCACCTCGGGTCGATCCTGATCCCGGCTGGGACACGGCAAGATGCCCTGGTTCTGCGCTTTCGGGACTGGTATCGCATGGTCTGCCCGGGAGTGGGACGCTTTGCCCTGCCCCGGAATGGGTACGCCATCCCCAAGCGTCCGCCGGTCGTTCTCGTCACGGAGGATGAGGAGGAAATGAGTCCCTTGCTGTGCCGCTTCTAAATGGCCGTGGGGGTATGCGGAGGTTTGGCCCCCCCCCCGGCCACGGGGGGGGGGGGCGAAGAAGGCATGACCCCACCAGGT
>JBGQLF010001319.1:0-3376 GCA_041499985.1 Gemmataceae bacterium | reverse complement strand
GCCGTTCGTCCCCGTATATTGAGGCAGCGCGGCCGTCTTCCCGGTTTACTGCACCTGTGCAAACCACCACGACCGAGCAAGGCGCGCAGTGCTATGCTGCTGGGAAGCATGGGACTGCTCTTCTAATGTTCAGACGGAGGTTCTCCCCTTGCGGCGCTACTTTGCCGGCATGCTACTTGCTTACGCGACTACACTTTTCCTCAGCGCGACCCTGCTGTTCTTGGTTCAGCCGATGATCGCCAAAATGATCCTGCCTCTGCTCGGTGGGACGCCAGCGGTCTGGAATACGTGCATGGTCTTCTTTCAGGCCGTGCTGCTGGCGGGGTATACCTATGCTCATCTCACCACGTCCTGGCTTGGCGTTCGGCGCCAGGCGGTCGTGCACCTGATCCTGCTGTTGACGCCGCTCGTGGTCTTGCCGATTTCTGTTTCCGAGGGCTGGGTCCGGTCCGGCGATGCCAATCCCATTCCCTGGTTGCTCGGTCTCTTGCTGGCGTCGGTTGGCCTGCCGTTTTTCGTCGTCTCGACGAGCGCGCCGCTGTTGCAAAAATGGTTTGCCAGCACCGGGCATCCGTCGGCTCAAGATCCGTACTTCCTGTACGGGGCCAGCAACCTGGGCAGCATGCTGGCCCTGCTCAGCTACCCCACGCTGATCGAGCCGCACCTCTCCTTGGCCGCACGCACCTGGCTGTCGCAGAGCTGGCTCTGGGCATTCGGCTACTTTCTCTTGGTGCTGCTGACGTTCGTCTGCGCCCTGTATGTGTGGCGTGCGCCGGTTCGAGTGGAAAAGTCAAGCGGAGCGCAACGCGAACCCGGCCGCAAGCTCACCAAGGATGCGAGGTTTGACACAGCCATCGCGGCAGCGAGCGGGCAGCGCGAGCCCGGTGGCAAGCTCGCCAAGGACAGTGTCAGCGAGGCGCCCGCCATCTGGCTGCGTCTTCGCTGGGTCGTCCTGGCGCTGGTGCCCTCAAGCCTAATGCTGGGAGTGACGACCTATCTGGCCACCGATATCGCTTCGTTGCCGTTGTTGTGGGTGGTGCCGTTGGCTTTGTATCTGCTCAGCTTCATCCTGGTATTTGCCCGGCTGCCGGCCCTGATCCATCAAGGCATGGTCCTGATCATGCCGGTTTTGATTCTGCTCCTGCTCTTCCTGATGCTGACTGGCCTCAAGCCGAACATGGCGACCGTGATCGGGCTGCACTTGCTCGCGTTCTTCGTCGTGGCCATGGTCTGTCACGGCGAGCTCGCCCAAAGCCGGCCGGCGACGGAATTTCTGACGCAGTTTTATTTGTTGATGTCTCTGGGTGGTGTCCTGGGCGGAATCTGCAACGCCATCCTTGCTCCGCTGCTCTTTAATAGCGTGATCGAGTATACACTGGCCATGATCTTCGCTTCCTTGTTGTTGCCACCCTTAGGCGTCAGCAGCTGGCCTCGGGTCAGCCGCTGGCTCGATTTCGTAGTGCCGGTTGTACTCGGGGGGCTGACGCTCGGACTGCTCTTTCTGTTCGATCCCGGCCGGTATCCGAAGGCGGGCGAGGCCTTGGGTTGGCTGTATGACCATTTGCAGGAAGGCCTTCAATTCATTGGCTATGCGGAGAATGGCCTAACCAAATATCGACTCCGCCTGATCCTCCAGTTGGGGATTCCCGCGGTCATTTGCTATGCCTTTGTCTCTCGACCGATCCGCTTCGGCCTGGGAGTGGCCGCCCTTATCGTGGCCCACGGTTACTATACGGGCATCGAGAGCTATACGGTCCTGCACCAGGAGCGCAGTTTCTTCGGCGTCCTCCGCGTCGAGTTCGATCCGGACACCCATTCGCACAGGCTGGTCCATGGCACGACTCTGCACGGCAAGCAGCGCTGGGTGTCCGATCCGGACGTATTGACGTGTTTCTTCACGCCGCTTGGGGCAGCCAGTCCGATCGAAGCCGCTGTGGCGCTGCTGGTGGGGCAAGACGAAGCGTCGGAACGGCTGCATGAGGCGCTGACGTATTATCATCTGAGTGGTCCGATCGGCCAGATCTTTGAAGCCCTGGGAGGCGTGCGGCGATCCCAGCCCATGGCGCTGATTGGGCTGGGAACCGGCACGCTCTCGAGTTACGGCCGACCCGGCCAGGAAGTCACCTATTACGATATCGATGCGGCGGTGGAGAAGATTGCACGCAACCCGAAGTATTTCACCTACCTCCAGGACGCCGAGCAACGCGGTGTGCGCCTGAACGTGGTTATGGGCGATGCCCGGCTCCAATTGCAACAAGCTCCCAATGGGCATTACAGCCTGATCATTGTCGATGCGTTTAGCTCCGACGCGATTCCCATTCACTTGCTGACGCGCGAGGCGATCCAGATGTATCTGGAGAAACTGGCACCAGAAGGAATCCTGGCCATTCACATCTCGAATCGCTATTTGCACCTGGAACCAGTACTTGGCAATGTGGCCCAGGAACTGGGTTTGGCCGGCCGGGTCCAAGTGGATCGGGAGGAGGACAAGCCCGGCAAGAGCAGCTCCGATTGGGCCGTGCTGGCCCGACGCGAGACCGATCTCGGCGAGCTGGTCAACGATAAGCGCTGGGAGCCGTTGGAGCTCAAACCCAAGCTGGGCGTCTGGACCGATGATTACTCCAATGTGTTGAGCATTTTCAATTGGAGGTGACGTCCTCGCCTGTGAGCCCGACGCGCTCTGAGCCCGACGCGCCAGCGAGGGAAGAAGCCGTCGTCCCTCGCTGGCGCGTCGGGCTCAGAGGCGTTTCTTGGTTGCCGCGTTGATACGCATCAGCGGTGGCGCAGAATCGTGCGCGCCGCGTTCCATCCGGCCGCTCCCATGACGCCGCCGCCGGGGTGGGCGGCCGCGCCGCACAGGTAGAGGCCCCGGATCGGCGTACGATAGCTGGCGAAGCCGGGCACCGGACGGAAGAAGAACAGCTGGTTCAGGGTCATCGCTCCCTGGAAGATGTTGCCGCCCGTCAGATTGAAGGTCCGCTCCAGATCGAGCGGTGTCAGCACCTGACGGGCGATGACGGCGCTCTTGAAGTTGGGTGCATACTCATTGAGCAAATCGAAGCAACGGTCCGCGAAGCGGTCCCGGAGATCGTCCCAGGTAGCATCCTTGAGCTTGTAGGGCGCGTACTGGATGAACATCGACATCAGGTGTTTGCCCGGCGGAGCCACTGTTGGATCGACCGCCGACGGAATGGTACATTCCAGAATTGGATTCTCCGAGGGCCGGCCGTACTTGGCGTCGTCGTACGCGCGCTCGATGTAATCCTGATCGGGACAGATGTGGATCGTCCCACGGTGCTGGAGACCGGCTTGCGTGCCGGGGCAGGCCCGGAAACTGGGCAGCTCGGCCAGGGCGACGTTGATCTTCAACGAGGCG
>JBGQLF010001318.1:0-3380 GCA_041499985.1 Gemmataceae bacterium | reverse complement strand
GTTTTCCTCGAAGGGCAACGGCAACAGCTCGCGATAGCGCCACAGCGATGGCTCTCGACCTGCGAAGTCTCCAGGTCGAACCGCGGCCCGAATCTGCGGCAAATCGTAGCGGACCCAGAGCGGCCGGCCTTGATGAACGGTGTGTACCTGGCCGGCGTCGAAACGAGTGCCGTCCAGGGCGCTTTCCAGATGCGTGACGAAGGTGCTCATATCCGTAGTCTCGGGCAAGTCCGTCCGCTTATCAAGGTTTTGCTTACCCGAAACGCTGGCGCTGTGGACTCGTCAACGGCTGGATTGGCCTCTCAATTGGCGAAGCATTCGACTCCTACCGAGCGGGTTCCATCAGCCCTGTTTCGCGCTTCCCTTCAGCCGGCTTGTCCGGCTCGACCATTTGCTCCAGCATCGACACGATCGATTGCAGCGTGGCCAGGTTGTCTTTCTCCGCGCTGCGCAGGCGATTACGGATGTCGGTTATCTCTTGCCGGCTGCGCTGCAACTCGGCGCGTACCCGCGTCACTTCGTCGCGGCTGCTTTGGATCTCTTTGCCGACCTGGGCCAGGGCCTTCTCCTTGTCCTCGAGCGCCGTCTCCAGCAACTGGGCTCGCGCCGCCAGAGCTTTGCGTTCATCCTCCGACACGGCCAGTCGCTGCGTCAGCTCCGCCAGGCGCTCCGGATGGACCTCGACGGCAGCCAACGGATGAGCTGTACCCGGAGAGGGAGCGCCGGCCGTACCCGGTGGCGCGGTGCCCGGGGCGTGGTTCGGGGGACCCGCTGTCGGAGATGGTGCTGTGTTGCCGTGGCCCCAAAAACTTGGCAGGAGGGACCCGGGGCCCGCACAGCCGCTCACGAAGAGCCAGCCCAGTGCCACCAGCCAGCGCGGCGCAGGTTGTTGGAAACGCGGCATCGGCGGTCCTCCGTGACAGCGGTTGCCTACGGGGCCAGGCCCCAGCTACGATTCGTACACGCAGCGCAGACGGATGCGCTGACCGCAGGTGCAGGTCACATCGATCGCTTGGATCACATTGCCTTCGCGGATCAGCTCGATGTGGGGTTCGCCCCCGGCGTGAGAGGGAATCACCACCCGGGCGGTTTCGCCGCTCAGGCGAACGCAACGGCTGGGCACGACCGCGCGGGCGGCATGCTCCTCTTCGATCGGGTCGACACGTTCCATGGCCTGGCCTCCATTGCCTGACGCGGCGCCGTGGTTTACGACCTCCGCCCTCACCTTTCCCTGGCTCGCAGGTATTCGCCGAGCTGAAACATGGCGGCACTCAAGACGCGAGACACGCGCGATTCCGACAGCTCGAGCAGTTCGCCGATTTCCTTGAGCCGCAGATCTTCCAAATAGTACAACGTCACCACCAACCGGTCGCGCGGCGGCAGTGCTTCGATGGCGTCGGCGAGGAGGCGCTTTTGCTCGGCCCGCTCGGCGAGCGTATCGGGCGCTGCCTGCTGGTCCTCGAGCACGACATCGTTGGCCTCCTCGGCATGATCCCACGAGAGCATGCGCGTCAAGCGGAGCGCGGCCAGGCAATCGGCCACCTCAGCGGGGCTCAATCCCGTGGCGGCCACCAGCATCTCGATCGTCACGGGGTGCTGGAGTTCATCACACGCTTGCCGCACCTTGGCCGCCCGCTGCAACATGTGCTGCGGCAGGGGACAATTGCGACGCAGCTCATCGAGTACGGCCCCGCGGATGCGCGTATACGCATACGTCTTGAACTGGGTACCGCGATCGGGGTCAAAGTGCGTTGCCGCCTCCACCAGGCCCAAGGTCCCGGCCGCTTCGAGGTTTTCCACATCCATGCCCGGCGGCAGCTGAGCCAGCAGCTTGCCCACAACGTGGCGCACCAGTCCCACGTGGCTCAGGATCCAGTCATCGCGCCGATTCTGTTCGGCAACCTGGTTGTAGGCTCGTGTTGCAGTGGGCACGGTAGATCACATGGGACGAAGAAAACGGTTCATCACTCCCTGAACAACAGTGGCCAACAGGCCCAGCACCAGCGCGGCGCCAAAGGCCCGCAACAGAATGACATCGGGATCGAGGCCGCGCAGGATTCCCACGAGCGTTACGCTGCACCCCGCTCCCAAGGCCACGAGACGACCCCAGGGCCGGGGGTTACCCGCTGGTGGAGTTGCGATCATGTGGTTGCTTTCCTCCGGCTAACTCGTATCTCCGTACCGAATGTGCGGACAAGCGACGTGTTGATTCCCGTAGCCACAAGCGTCCTCGCTTGTGGGCTGAAGCAGCTCACAAGCGAGGACGCTTGTGGCTACGGTCAGACAACAGGTCCCTGGATCTTGCACTATGGTCGGGGTCCACCTCCCGGAATGGAGGGCGTCACCCCACCCGATTTCTCGCTACGCCCCACGATTCCCGTACCCGCGGCCGCCTCCTCCGGTCTCCCGGCCGCCAGATCTTCGGGCTTCACCAGCGCTGCCGGTTCCAGCAGCAGATCGCTCGGCACTTCCTGGTAAGCGATCACTGCCAGGTCCGGCAGAGCCCGGCTGAGCGTCTGCCGCAACGGACGTCGCAAACTGGTATCGGTCAGCAGGGTGACATCCTGGCCGCGTGCATTCGCCTTGCGCCATTCGTTGGCCAGGCGGACGATCAGTTTTTCCAAACGCGACGGCTCGAGCACGAGGTTCTTGTCATGCAGGGCCTTGCGGAATTCCATCTCCAGACGCGGGTCGATCACCAGCGCATGCAGCCGGCCTTGCTCGTCGCGGAAACGGTCACAGATGGCTCGCCCCAGGTCGGCGCGCACACGCTCCGTCAGCTCCACCGGATCCTTCACGGTCGGAGCATGATTGGCCAGGCTCTCCAGGATGCGCGTCAGGTTGGAGATCGGCACACGCTCTTCAAGCAATAACGCCAGGACTCGGTGCAAAGACCCCATGGTCAGAACATTGGGAATCAGCTCGTCCACAACGGTGGGTGTCGTTTCCTTGACGCGGTCGATGAGCGTCTTGAGATCCTCACGGCTGAGGAGCTCGTGCGCATGCCGGCGCACAATCTCGCCCAGGTGCGTCACCAGGACACTGGGCGCATCAACGACGGTGTAGCCCCCCAACTCCGCGCGCTGGCGCTCGCTCTCGGGTATCCAGAGCGCGGGCAAACCGAACGCGGGATCCTTGGTCGCTTCGCCCTCCACGCGGAGGCGCGTTGTGCCCGGATCGATCGCCAGCCACCGCTCGGCTCGCAGCTGACCGCGTGCCACTTCCCGGCCTCCGATCAGGATGCGGTAGGCGTCGGGATCCAGTTGCAGGTTGTCGCGCACGCGCACCGGCGGAACCCACAAGCCGCTCTTCCGTGCCAGGTCCCGCCGCAGCCCGCCGATCCGGTCGAGCAGCCCCGCCCCGCGCTTGGGATCAACCAT
>JBGQLF010001317.1:0-3384 GCA_041499985.1 Gemmataceae bacterium | reverse complement strand
GGCACTGGGCGCCGACATCGGAAATACCAGGGCGAGGCAGAGCAGGACAACGGCGGCAAGAATGTGACGTGGTTTCATGGCGCGGGTCCTTCACAGTAGGCGGACACACAGACGGCTCCGGGCAGGAGGCAAGCGGGCACCTGAGATTAGAACAGGCGGTGGGATTGCTTGCAATAATTCTTGGCGAGAACGAGTCCAGGCCCCCAGGAGTAGCCCGAGGAATCAGGTCGTTGGAGCAGCGGGTCAGGCAAGGCGAACCGTCGCAGCTGCCGACACATCTCCTACCACTTTCTTGATCCGCTGCCAGCTCTCCAGATGGTAGGTGTCTTCAATCTCGATCTGGGCGCCCAAGGCATACCGCGCTCTCTGGCCGGCTTTGCGGAGGTAGACCTCGTTGACCACGCCTGCGTTGTGTTCGAGGATGTCCCGCGTAGCCTTGACCTCGGCCAGTGCATCGATCTCAGCGTCGCTGGGACAGCCCAATTTGAGCGCCCTGTTGAGGGCGTCGAACCATTCGCGTAACTGTTCGTACCGCAGTTCATTGAGCTGCTTGAGGATTATTCCGGAGATGACCTCTTCCCGATCCTTGGCGTTGAGGACCACTTCAAACGCCAGTTGGGTTTTGGCAAACTGCCAGGGATTGTGAAGGAGGATTCGATGCAAGAGGTTGAAGAGGAAAACTTCAAAGGTCGAGACAAACTGCCGGAAGGTAAACGCAGCCAGGTACCGGCGCGTATAGTCAGGTCCCAGCCGGACCAGTCCGTCTTGGTCGATCGTGTTCCCCGTGGCCTGGTTCTGGGACACGACCTTGTGCCCTCCCTGCACCAGGATCCCGAAGGATTTCCAGACCAGTTTCGAGTGTTCGAAGAAGTCGTGGACAGCGTCCAGGTCTTGGTTCGTCCGAGCGGCGAGCACCCGAACGTCATCGGCTGTGGGCATCGCCTGTTCCCTCAGGATGCCTGATCGAGAAGAGCCTGGACGTAGTTGGGGTCGGTTCCCAGACCCAGGTTGATGAACACGATGAAAGGCCCGTCGTCGACCGAGATCACGTTGTGCTCCACCCAGTATGGTATCTTGTGGTCTGACAGGAGTTTGAGCACTTGTTCCTGGTGTTTCATCGAGACCATGATATCGGAACCCACCTTCCCGCCGTCCCGGACTTGGACGGGTTTGCCTCTGGCGGTGTCAAACATGGCTCCCCCAATCTATTGGGCAGATAAGCATGCTCCAACGACTTTATCCAGGACCCGCCGGAGAAGTGCCGTCTCCCGCGCGGCGCTGCCGAATCCACTCCCGAAACTGCCGCAGCACGGTGTTCTCATCGCCGGCCTGACGAGCCTGCTGGATGAACACGAGTAAGTCCGTGGGTGTTACTAAGGGAAAAGACCTGCTCGCGCCGGTGTTGGCGTAGTTGCCTCGGTCGTCGAGGACGTGAAAGGTAAGCGTATCCCCTGCCAGTCTCCAAAGCTCGGGAACGCCCAGGGAGGCGTAGATGGCCAGCCGGTCGAGGGAACTGTGCGTCACATCGACTTCGATGGCGAGGTCCGGCGGCGGATCGGTGCGCAGGTCAAGGCGGCGGCGACCGGCCATCCGGTGGGCATTGGCGATCCAGAAGCATTCGTCCGCTTCGATGCCGCGTCGTCGCAATCGCCGCCGTAGCGTCGTCGAGCCGCCACGCTTCAGCGGGAGGCCCAACTCCTCCGTCAGCACGAACACGAGATCACCCAGGAAGCGTCCGTCGTCATCGTGCTCCAGAAGCGGCGACATGATTTCCAGCTCCCCTCGATCGTACGTGAGGCGAATCCCCGGTCGCTCGGCCAACGCATGCAAGAGCCGGGAATAGGTTCGCCAATCGACGCCAGAAAGTCGCAAGTACTGCCCGGGAGCGAGTTGGGCCACGGCTGAAGTAGGGCTCATGATGTCGGATTCCTCGATGGTCATGGGACTCGCTCGGCTGCCTCCCGGAGCTATCCGACCTGGTTGGTACAGAGGACGGCAAACCATCGCGAGGACCACCTGGGTCACGGCCAACAGCTGTTGGGGCGCCGCCAAAGCAAGACGGCTCACTCGATGATACTGAAGTACGGCACGACCGCCGTATTGGCCCGCGGCTCGAAGCGCGGCTGCGGCCCGGGGTTGCCCACGATGCTGACTGGCTCATTGGGGAAGTGATCCTGTGTAAACGTCGCTAGGATCTGAGGCGAGCCGGCAGACTGGTTGATGGCTCGGACGACCACCAGCTCTTGAGTGCTTCCCGTTCCGATCTGCAAAGTCGTTCCCGCTTGAATGTTCCAGGTCCACGATTGACCTGGATCGGGCACCCCGGCAGCTGCGGTGCCAGTTATGGCGTTGAGTGTGACGAGCTGCGGTTGCGGGGATGCTGTCACTTTCGGCTGCTGATTCACGACAGCCACGGGTAGCGGGATTTCCAGATTCGAACGATCCACGATGGCGAACATACGATGGCGGACGTGACGATTCTCGGCGCGACCGACCTCGGCTCCGAGCTTGACGGGGCGGATCGGCTGGCCTGTCGGATCTGTGTCTTGAACCACTTCGAAGAACCCGACCGTGAGCCAGACGGCGAACACATTGCTCCGCGTCGTCGAATGGTTGTAAATCTTGGTCAGCAGCTCGTACCGGATGGCGGGATGAGTGAGAGGATTCGTTGTCTTCGGAGGATCGAACAGGCGCGGCACCACCGGACTCGTATTGGCACCAAGTGCACGCAGGAACGTCGACTGAATCCCGTCGTCCGGTTGAGTGCCGGTGGTTGAAGTGGACGCGCCCGACGCCATGCCTTGGAATGGCTTGTCGCTTCCCGTAAAGGGGATCGAGTTGTTGTTGCCGCTGCGTACAGTAAGCAGGTTTTGGAAGAGTGTGTTCACATCGTCGGCGGTGAAGTAATTCGACTGGGGTTGCGGTTGGGGATCGCACAGCGCGAAGAGGATCTCCGGGTCCCAGACCGTGTTGATGTTGATCTTGCCAGGGACCCGATCCCCGGTGGTCGTGAGTTCGAAACGGTACGGGGCCTGCTGATGCGCCTGCAGGAAATTGGCGGTGATGCTCGTCGGCGTGACGGCCTGAACCTCGACGTGCTCCGTCGGCCTGTAGGGGAGTTGGCCTCCTATCAAATCGGAAACCACGAGAACCGTACCCGGTCGAATCTGCCAGGCCACGCCACTCGAGGTTATCCCGCTGGTCGCTGGCACGGCAACCGTGACGCTCGTCGGCGTCCCGGGCGAAGCCAAAGAGATTGCTTGGCCCGGGGAGACGGTGACGGCCTCCAGGCCACTCGCGCGGCTGCGCGTTTCGAGCCACTCGAACACCCGGTAGATCCGCGACGTCTGGTCAAACCAGGGAGCCGTTTGGGTCTGCGGAGGG
>JBGQLF010001316.1:0-3384 GCA_041499985.1 Gemmataceae bacterium | reverse complement strand
GTGAAGGTGTGGGATGCCCAGACCGGCCAGGAACTCCTTACCCTCCAGGGCGGTGGCCTCGGCGTGGCGTTTAGCCCGGACGGCAACCGCCTGGCCTCGGGCAGGAGTGACCGATTGGCGCAGCGGCCTGGCGAGGTGAAGGTCTGGGATGCGCAGACCGGCCAGGAACTCCTCTCCCTCAAGGGGCAGCACATCGGTAGAGTCCAGAGCGTGATCTTCAGCCCGGACGGCAAACGCCTGGCCAGCGCTGCTGCAAACCAGAAGCTGATGGTGTGGGATGCCCAGACCGGCCAGGAACTCCTCTCCCTGAAGGACAGCCAGAGCAGCAGTGTGGCCTTCAGCCCGGACGGTCACCGCCTGGCCAGCGCGGGGGGCGGCACGGTGAAGATCTGGGACGCCACGCCGCTGCCGGAGCAGCCGTCGGCGAAGCCGGACAGTCGCTGATGCCGCGCTGGACGCGCCGTTCTCCGGTGCAAAGCATCCCTGACCCGGTAAGACACGGTTTCAAAACGTGGGGCCGGTGGCCTGACCTGCCGATGCGCCCGGCAGGTCGGGCAACTGGCCCCACGACCTTCCGGCTCGCTCTCACGGCCCCAGCAGAGCATCCAGGACAACCTGGCTCTGGGTTTCCGGATCGAACGTCACCAGCCCTTCGGCCTGCGCGGCCCGTAGCAGCCGTTGATCCGAAGCGACCAGGACCAGGTCCGTGCCGGCCGCGCGCAATCGGACGGCAAGGTTGAGGGCCAACCGCAGCAGAATCGCATCCGTGGCATTGACGGAATGAACCTCGATGAGGCGCATGGCAGCCGTCACCAGGCTGTTGCCGGCCACGAGCTTGCGGACGACTTTCGAAGAGACGATCTCCGTGTCAAGTTCCACAAGAGCCTGGGAATAATCTGCCGCCGACAGCTGGCCCGCGTTTCGCTTGCGTACCAGCAGCGACAGCACTTCCGCCATCCCCACGTTGAACACGTACAGCCGATCTGGGGAGAGATTGGCGAAGAGATAATTGAGGAGCGCCGTCCCGACTTCGGGAGTGTACCGCTTTCCCAGAGCACTGGCATCGAGGAAGCAGAAGCGCACCACGGTCATTCCTCGCGCATCTCGATGATGCCTCGACTGAAGGCGTTGTCCTCGGGTTTGATCCCACTGGCGAGTATCCTCGCTTGCAAGGCCTCCGCCCCAATCGGCTTACCGCGAATCCCCGTCTCTTCCATGAAGCGCTTCCAGCCGGCGGCAAGTTCTTCGTGATTCCGCTCGTAGTCCTGCTCCTCGTCACCGTCAGCCGCGGGTATTACCTTGGTGAGTCGGGTTTCGATCAGGTGCCGCAAGGAGCTCAGCTCGCGCTCCAGCGCAGCCACGCGCTGCTCCAGCTCTGCTATCGTGGTGGTCATGTCCGTCTCCCCTTGCCACAAGAATTCCCACCGCTGGCAGACAGCCAAGCTATCCAGCCAACCCCTGGATGATAGCACAGAGCAGCAGCAATGAGACATGGTGAATTCTTTTGAGATCGCCCTGCTCCCGGTCTACCATGGCGCGAGCGCCACAACCTCCGGATCCCAGCGAACCGAAAGAATCTTGTCACCGGGGCGCACATTCTTGGCCCCGGCCACGCTTATATCCTTAGGGAACTGCCATGGACCACTCAGTCGAGAGCCCGGACCAGACCCTGGAACGCTTCCGGGAATACCTGTGCCTGTTGACCCGGCTACAAGTGGACCCACGGCTCCAGGGCAAACTCGATCTCTCCGGGGTCGTCCAGCAGTCGCTGTTCGAGGCCTACCAGGGACTGGGACAAATCCAGGGCTGGACGGAGCCACAACAGGCGCTGTGGCTGCGCCAGATCCTGGCCAACAACCTCAAGGATGAAATCCGCAAGCTGAACACCGAGGCCCGCGACGTGACCCGCGAACGCTCCCTGGAAGCCGCCCTGGACGAATCCGCGTCCCGGCTGGAAGCCTGGCTCGCGGCGGACCAGTCCTCGCCCAGCCAACAGGCCGCGCGCAACGAACAGGCCTTCCGGCTGGCTGCGGCCCTGGCGCAGCTGCCGGAAGCCCAGCGGGAAGCGCTGGTCTTGCAGCACTGGCATGGCTGGTCGCTGGCCGCGATCGGTCGCCACCTGGGCCGCAGTCCCGCGGCCGTGGCCGGGCTGCTCCACCGCGGCCTGCAACACTTACGCCAACAGCTCCAAGAGAGGGAGTGAAACATGGTAACCGAACCGCTGGATCGCGCCAGCCGGGAACAGCACTTTCAGGAAGTCCTGGCGGAGTATTTGCAGGCCCTCGAAGCCGGTCAGGCCCCGGATCGGCAAGCGCTGCTGGCCCGCCATCCGGACCTGCGGGAGGAGCTGGCGTCGTTCTTCGCCAATAAGGATCACTTCGATCAGCTCGCCGAGCCGCTGGGGCCAGCCGTTGCCCTGCTCCCAGGGGTGAGCCGGCCCGGTGCGTGGAGGGGAGACACCGCCGTCGAGTTGCCCACCGAGGCCTCCCGGGCAACAGGGGACTCCCAGGCGGGAGCCCCGCTCGGCTCCTTCGGCGATTATGAGCTGCTGGAGGAGATTGCCCGCGGCGGCATGGGCGTGGTCTACAAGGCACGGCAGAAGAGCCTCAACCGCCTGGTCGCCCTCAAGATGCTCTTCCCCGGCGGCCGGTCCCGGGACGACATCGAGCGCTTCCTGCGCACGGAAGCGGAGGTCGCCGCCGGCCTGGAGCATCCGCACATCGTGCCGATCTATGAATTCGGCCAAGGGCAAGCGGAGGAGGGGCATCCGCCGCTGCCCTTTCTCAGCATGAAGTTGATCGAAGGTGGCAGCCTGAAGCAGGCCCTGGGTGATGCATCCTGGGCCCGGAGCGGGAAGGAAACGCAGCGGCGGGCGGCCCGGCTGCTGGCGACGGTGGCCCGGGCCGTGCACCATGCCCATCAGCGCGGCATCCTGCATCGCGATTTGAAGCCGGGCAACATCCTACTCGATGCCCAGGGGCAGCCCTTTGTCACCGACTTCGGCCTGGCCAAGCGCGTCGAGGGGGAGGGCACTCCGGGGCAGTCGGGAGTGATCGTCGGCACGGCCCTGTACATGGCACCGGAGCAAGCGGCGGGGCACAAACGCTTAACAACGGCGGCGGACGTGTACAGCCTGGGGGCGATCCTCTATGAGCTGCTCACCGGTCGGCCGCCCTTCCAAGGAGATACGGTCATGGATACATTGCTGCAAGTCAAAGAGCGGGAGCCGGTGCGGCCACGGCTGGTCAACCCGCGCCTGGACCGGGACCTGGAAACGATCTGCCTGAAGTGCCTGGACAAGGAGCCGGCCCGGCGCTTCGGCTCGGCGGAGGCGCTGGCGGAGGATCTGGAACGTTGGCAGGCGGGCGAGCCGATCCAGGCGCG
>JBGQLF010001315.1:0-3397 GCA_041499985.1 Gemmataceae bacterium | reverse complement strand
TCGGTTCAAGGCATTCTGGATCGCGTGTTGGGTGAGTTCATGCAGGTTGACGGCGGCCAGCGAGCGTTGGAGTGCTTTCTCTACTTCCGCCAGGGGGGTATGGGCGATCCGCTCCGGCAGTTGGGCCGGGCGCGCGCGTTTCTGGACGCGTGCCGGATCGATCCCCGCTGCTTGCCAAAACGGATCCGGGATGGGCAAGGCCGACTTGGACACTTGCTCGACCACCGCATCGGGATTCACTGGCAGGAAGCAGCAAGCGTATTCGAGCAGGAGCCATTCGTCGATCACCAGCTCGACCTGGTCCCAGCCGTATTTCTGACGCTCCTTGGTATCGGGAATGTGCGTCTTCGTGGGCAAGAAGCCGATCGACTTGCCGCGCAGCAGGTCGGCCTGGACCAGGCTGAACGCGACATCGGGCGGCCAATCGTTGTCGGGCCAGCTGTCGGGTTTACTCGGATACTGCGTCTTGGCCTTGATGCCGCGCAGCGCCCCGTCCTTGGCGAACTTGCGCCACAGGCTGCGGCCGACCGGGGGACAACCGTAGGCGTGGTTGAGCGTGACGATGGGGTTGTGTTGAAACTGGCTGTCGTTGAGCCCGCGGGCGAGCACGACTTCCCGGCAGCGGTCCGGGTTCTCGGTGGAGATCCAGGAGACATCGGCGCGCTCGCCGGGGAGCAGTTCCGTTGGAGCCTTGGGGACGACGGCCTTGCGGTAGGCGTATTCCTGCGTCTTGGGCAGCGTCTTGAGGAGGGTCTCCAGAACCTGGGCCTGCTTATCGAGCAGGGGAAAGCCGAGCGGGCCTTCGCTGGGGCCGTAATGTTGCTTGAGGAAGTGGGTCATGCCGTGTTCCGAGGAAAGGAAGGGCGAGGGCCAAAGACGGGCTGATGGCTGGATTGTAGCGTGGTTGAGATTTGCGTTTCCAGAGGAGTATTGGCGGGATTGCGCGGCAGGGAGGGACGACTGGGGCGCTGTCTACAGGCAGAGAGCAGTGGTTTCGTGGACGAGAGGGGATTCGGTAAGAAAGCGGCACGCGTCGGAGACCGGGCCGGGGAGGCACGGGGCCCAGTCTCCGATGCGTGCAACTTCCCTACCCCCAAGCGTAGGGAAGATCGAAACGTGCGAACTGGAAACGGCATCAGTCTGGAGTTGCGAAAACCTTCCCCGAAACTCCCTGAACCCCGAAGCGCCGGCCCCAAAAGAGCAGCCCCACCCCTCCCGCGACGAACAGGACCAAACTCCCCGGTTCGGGAACCGAAACCGCCAGAGCATCCAGGCCGGCTACCGTGGGACCTATCTCAGTGACATTCCCAGAGCCGATGTCGATGGTAGCAAGGTAGTTGGTGCCAGGACCTCCGCTAACGGCTGACGCGTACAGGGTGCCTGTCGAGAAATCAAACTTCATCCCATTCGCGCGAGAACCGCTTATGGGATAGTTCAAGTTGACGAGATGTGTGATGGTGCCGCCCGCCGTCTGATCGACGATACGCAGGTCTGTTTCGTCTGCTGTATAAAGCGTACCGGCGGATGAAAACGCGAGCGCGTCACCCAACGGGAATCCATTGGGGTCAGTGTGCACAAAGGTCGCCGCGCCGGTTGTCGTGTTAATGGTATAGATGTTTCCGAAATTATACGAGAACAACGTGCTGTCGCTAGGCCGGAACGCAATGTCCTGCGACACAAGGCCGCCTAACCCCAATGATCCCACTTCGGTCCCCGCACCGGTAGCCGTGTTGACGGTAATCAGCACAGCATTAGAGAGCAAATCTTGGCCCACGCCATAGAGCACTCCGTTAGACGGGTTGAAATCAAGCGCACTAACCCGCGTGAAACCAATGGGGCCAACCAGGGTAGCCGCACCAGTTGCGGGGTCAATGGTGTAGAGGCTCGCTGCGCCGCCCGGACCTATGAAGGCAGATCCATACAACACGGGACCCGCCTGAGTTTGGCTGGCTCGGCCCAGCAGCAAGACAAGAGCAACAACGCCCGTTACCACCTTTGCTTTCGACCAAGACAAACACATAGTATGCGCACCTTTCTTTGGACTTCTACAACCTCCGCTCTGGTCCGGTTGCCTCTGGCAAATTGCCTACCGTCAGGACCAGGCTTTGATCAGAGAAAGCCGGTTTCTCTTCCGTACAGGCTTGACGAATCCCGCACACGATGGACCCAGACATTGCACAGCGCGTGCCAAGATGGTCCGGGTGGTCGAAAAAGCCCGATCTATGCTGAGGCCAAAACTGCGGCAGCACGCTCGGAGCCAGCGGCACGATCATCCCAACAGCTTGGCGGAGACGGATTTCCGGATGCCCAATCGAAGCAGCGCACCCCCGACCAGGACAGCCGGCTGCGGCGGGAGCAGAACAAGTCTTGTGGGTCTTGAGGGGAGAATACGCAACGAGAGCTGTAGATGTGTAAAGGCATGGATACAAGCCGTTCAAGGGTGTTCAGCGACGGTTTTCCCTCGTCCCAACGCCCCGCGTGCCCAAACAGGAGTTTGGGAGCGAGGGGGAACGAGGGGGAAGGCTAATCGAGACCATGGCTGCCGAGCAACACCATCACGCCGACTTCCGGCTCGATGCATTGCACCACGAATTCTTCTTCATCGATCCCGCGGCGTAGGCATTCCCGGTACAGCTCGGCCTGGGTCCTGGCGAAACCGAGGGGCTTGTCCCCGTGATAGGCGACCCACGGACCGGGCCGTTCTTGTAAGAGTCGTGGCAGGTCCCGATAGAAGGCTTTTTGGGCTTGCTCGACCAGCGGAGGAACTCCAAACCCCAGCGGCCCGGTCTCGCCACCGTTTCCTGAGAGCTGCTCGCCCGGAAGCGTGTGCAGGTCAGAAGGCTTGTCGGCATTCGGTTGCATGGGTGCCACACTCGAACCAATCCAAGGAAGCTCGCCAGTTTATCCACGGTCAATGCCGGAGATCCAGTTCGCAGTATAGGGGAGTACTCGAACGAATTCCACCTATCCCGCGCATTGGAACGAAGGGGACGAGGAGATCCTCATGAAAAACCGTGGGCGGCTCGCTGCCGAGCCGCCGTTGCGCACGCTCGGGAACGCATCCCGGTATAATTCCCTCTTCACCCATCAACGCAAGAGCCCCGTTTTCTGGATGCGAGCAGAGATTTCCCACCCCGACTTGAAATGGCAGCCCGTCGCTTGGACTTGTCTATCCGAATAGTATTCACATCCTCAACCAAGAATGGCGCAGACGCCAGGAGGTAGGCGGCGGTGTTTCCCCGAGTTTAGTGCGCTCGTTTACGCTGTTCATTTCCGGAATCAAGCGGGAAGCAGCTGCCTCGGAGCGATCGCTGGGAAGAAGAAAAAATGACCCACGCTGTATCTCGTGTAGGCCACCCGCTTTGTGACCCACTTCGCTCCGCGCCGCTGCTGCCGG
>JBGQLF010001314.1:0-3404 GCA_041499985.1 Gemmataceae bacterium | reverse complement strand
GAGGCCGAGCAGCGGCGCGAGGAGCTGGCGGCTGTCAACGGGACGCTCCGGCGGGCGCGGTACGTCGCCGACATGAACCTGGCCCACCACGCCTGGGCGGAAAACAACCTGATCCGCACCCGGCAGCTGCTGGAGCAGCACCGGCCCCAGCCCGGCGAGGCCGACCTGCGCGGTTTCGAGTGGCACTATCTCCGCCGGCTGTTTCATGGCGAGCTGCAAGTCGTGCAGGCCCACGCCGGCATAGTCACGGAGATGGCTTTCACTTCGGACGGCAAACGGTTGGTTAGTTGCGGGAGAAGTCAGACGCGGCGGGACATGAATTATGGGAAAGACTTGCCCTATGAAGTCAAGCTCTGGGACGTGGCGACCGGCCGCCAACTCCCGCTTGGGCTCCAAGGGCCGACAGACAAAGCCCGACGGGCGGCCCTCAGCCCGGACGGCACCCGCCTGGCCGCGGCCTGTGGGGACCAGGGGATCCGGGTCTGGAATCTCGCTACGGGCCAGCAGAGCACGCTGCCGCGGCATGCGAAGGAACTCGACGTTTACGTTCGCTTCAGCCCCGACGGTAAGCGGCTGGTCGCGACTTCCAAGATGGAAGGAGACATCTCCCAATTGGACTGTTTGGTGGTGCGCGTCTGGGACCTGGTCGTGCCCAGGGTCCTCACGACCATTGAGAAGCTTTGCTACCCCTACACCACGCTGGAGTTTAGCCCGGACGGGAAGCTCCTGGCCTTTGCGGACTATTGGCATCACATCGTCCAGGTGTTCGACGCCGCCACGGGACGGGAAGCGTTTACCTTCAAGTACGGGGAAGGGGGCGTTCGCTACGCGGTGTTCAGCCCGGACGGCACACGGTTGGCCGCCTGTGGGGAGCGGGGCATTCGGTTGTGGGACGTCGCGACGCGCGAGGTTATGGCGACCTGGGCAAGCGCTTCCAACTTCGGAGTCTTCCTGGCCTACAGCCCGGACGGCAAACGCCTGGCCGTGTCGAGCATCGAAGGCGCGGTGGAGCTGTGGGACACCAGCACGGGGCAAAAGCTCCACACGTTCAACGGCCACGCGGGCGACGCCCGCATGGTTGCCTTCAGCCCGGATGGGACGCGGCTCGTCTCGGCAGGCATGGACGGAACGGTGCGTGTGTGGGACCCAACCGGGCGGCGGGAGGCCGTGCCGTTGTCCGGGAGCGCGTCGGACTTTGCCGGCCTGGTACTTAGCCCCGACGCAAAGGCCGTTCTCACGGTGAAGGATGGCGGAAGGACTATACAGTTCTGGGACGCAGAGACAGGTGAGCCGTGCGGCGACGCGATTTCCATAGAGAAAGGCTTCATCAGCCAAAAGAGTGATGATTGGACCGCCGATGGAAAGCGCCTTTTCATTGGTGACGATAAGCACGTCAAGGTTTACGACGTCGCAACTGGCAAGGTCGTCCGCGCGTTCCCGGTCGATGCGGAAGGGCGAGCTGTCCTCGCCGTAAGCCCCGACGGCAGATGGTTTGCTCATTCTGTTCAGGCGGGGGCCCTCAAGGTGCGGGACGCGGTGACGGGCGCGGAGTCCCGCACCATTCAAGGGTTTGACGACCAGCTTCATTACCTGGTGTTCAGCCCGGATGGGTCGCGCTTGCTGGGGGTCGACTACAGCGGGGCGATGAAAATCTGGAACCGCGCGACCGGGCGCGAGACCGCAGCGACTCAGTTGAGCAACATCTACGTCATGCACATTCGGTTCAGTCGGGACGGCAAGCGCCTGGCAGTCGTGGGCAACCAAATCCAGTCGCTTGTCGGCGAGGTGCGGGTCCTGGACGCGGAGAGCGGCCGCGAGCTGCTCGCACTCAAGGGCCACACCGTCAACGTGATGGACGCCGACTTCAGCCCCGACGGCCAACGCCTGGCCACGTGCAGCGGGGACCGGACAGTGCGCCTCTGGGACCTCGCCGCCGGGCAAGAGATTCTGACGCTACGGGGACATACGCTGCCGGTAGACAGTGTTCGGTTTGTCTCGGAGGGCCGCCGCCTGATCAGCGCATCCGGGGACCGGATCGTGCGGGTCTGGGACGCCACGCCGCTGTCGGAATAGCGCACCCCGGCTCGGACGGTAGGTTGGCAAGAACGGTAGGACGGGAATCGGCCGGCACTACCTCTTTTCGTGAGCTAAGTTCGAGTTTCGCACTTTTTCTGGTGACGCAACTTGAATAAGCATATGCAGTTGCGACAAACAGTGGCTTGCCGAGGTGCGGTTTTCGGTCGAAAAGGAGGCCGAAAACTGCCCTCAAGAGAAGCCTGTTTGCCGCAACCAGCATGATTGCAACACGTTACGCACTTTGAAAAAGTGCGAAACAAGAACTAAGGTCCCTCCACCCGTTCCGACAGCTAAACTTGGTTGTGTGTCGACTGGTTGGGCTATAGTCCCGAGGGTAAACTATTGACCATGCCGACTGTCTTGCGCACTGGGCCGTATCGGTTCTACTCCTGGTGCCACGAACTGAACGAACCGCCTCCTATCCACGTGGATCGCGAGGCGTTCTCGGCCAAGTTTTGGCTCCAACCGGTTGCGCTGGCTCGCAACATCGGGTTTCGGGTGCACGAACTGCGAGATATCCAAGCCCTTGTGGTGGAACATCAAGCTGAATTCTTGGAGGCGTGGCATGGGCACTTTGGCGTTGGCGGCGGATGAACGCGTGGCGGGGGTCGAGATCACGGACGACATGCTCAGCGTCTCCCTGATGGACGGAAGAACAATCTCCGTGCCGCTGGTGTGGTATCCACGCTTGTTCAATGCGACGGGCGCGCAGCGACAACGCTGGGAGATTGCTGGCGGTGGCTATGGGCTCCACTGGCCGGACATCGACGAGGATCTGAGCACGGAAGGCTTACTCCGTGGAGCACCAGCGCCCCTCCAGCACCAACCCAAGAAGGGGAGAAAGAAAAACGCGCGGAGTTCCGGCTAACGGTCGGATGCACCCAGCCGACCTGGCCCTTGGACTATGGGACTGTCGGACAAAGGGGGACAGGACCCATGATGATCGGGGTCCTATCCCCGCTTGGAGAGACATTCTCACGGAGCCGATGGCACTGCATCCCCAGTCGCATGGGCCTGGCTCTCGAGGAGGACTTGCACCAGGTCGAAGGGATTCAACACACCTACCGGGTGCGTTGGGTCGTCGTCGGCGACCACGATCAGCCAGCGGATGGCATGGCGGAGGAAGGTCGAGAGTGCCGTCGTCAGCGATTCGCTCTCGCGGATGGTAATCACCGGTTGATGCATGATTTCCGACATGGGGGTTTGTGCGGTGCAGCGCCGCTGTAGCGCCAGGTAGAAGTCCTCGCGCGTGCAGATCCCCACGAGCCGGCCCTGTTCGTCCACGATGGGGCAAGCTCCCTTGTCCGTGGCTTGGTTGCGGCGCAGCG
>JBGQLF010001313.1:0-3405 GCA_041499985.1 Gemmataceae bacterium | reverse complement strand
GCCGTACCCCGGTTCCACCCTGTAAGGGTGGGACAAGCAGTGTCGCCCCGGCCCGATTTGTACCACCCTTACAGGGTGGCCTGAAGGGGGGCGACCTCTTTCCCCAGGGTGCGCTGCGCGACCCTGGGCTGTGCTGTCTAACCGCTTCGCGGTAATGAAGAGAGGCTGTCCGTGCCAGCCTTTGTACAACTGGTCCCACGACCCCGCGCTAGTGAGTTTCTTCCAAAAGGCAAGAAAATATCTTGTGAAGCTTCGCCAAGGAAGTTATCTTGTCGCGAACAGGCGATACTTGCTTTTCTCTCTGCTGGACTGACTGGGGGGTTCCCCATGGCAGTCGTCGATCGTTATCTGCGTTTCGCAGTCCAGGCCGGCGCTTCAGATTTACACCTGAGTCTCGGCCGGGAACCGACGGTTCGCTTATGGGGCACCTTGCGCAAGCTCAAGCCGCCCATGTTGAGCCCGCGCGAGAATGAAACCCTGCTCACCGAAATCCTCAACCCCGAACAGCGCCGGCTTCTCGACGAGCGCAAAAGTGTCGATTTTTGCTACGAGCTGGAAGGGTTCGGACGCTTCCGCGTCAGCGTCTACATGCAGCGCCTGGGAATGGCCGGGGTCTTCCGCGTCCTGCCACGCGAGATTCCCACGCTCGCCCAACTCGGCATGCCGCCGGTGATCGAACGCCTGCTATCCTATCGCCAGGGACTCATCCTGGTGACCGGTCCGACCGGCAGTGGCAAGACCACCACGCTGGCCGCGATGATCAATCACCTCAACGAGAACCGGAAAGAACATATCATCACCATCGAAGATCCGATCGAGATCGTCCACCAGAATAAGCAATGTACCATCACCCAGCGCGAAGTGCACAAGCACACGCAATCGTTCTCCAACGCGCTGCGGGCCGCTCTGCGCGAAGATCCAGATATCATTCTGATCGGCGAAATGCGCGATCTGGAAACGGTGTCGATTGCGATCACCAGCGCCGAGACCGGTCACCTGGTGCTTGGCACCCTGCACACGCCCACGGCGGCCCGCACGGTCAACCGTCTGGTGGACGTGTTTCCGCCCGAACAGGTCTCGCAGATCCGGGCCATGGTCAGCGAGTCGCTGCGCGGCATTGTCAGCCAGCAGCTCGTGGCGCGCGCCGATGGCGTCGGCCGAATCGCGGCGCTGGAGATCCTGGTCTGTACCCCGGCCATCGGCAACCTGATCCGCGAGAACCGCACCTTTCAGATCCCGTCGTTGATGCAGATCGGCGTGAAGTTGGGGATGACCATGTTGGAAAACTCGATGATCCGGCTCATCCTCGACGACGTCGTCACGGAAGAAGCGGCCCTGGAGCATATCGAGGACCACATCGGCTTCAACAAGCTCCTCGAAAAAGCCCGGGCCGACGTCGCCATGTTGGAAGGAGAGGACGATGGCTGAAATCGATCCCTGGCTCCGCGAGATGCTGACGCTCAGAGGGAGCGACTTGCACCTGCGGGCGGACGCCCTGCCGATGTGGCGCATTCACGGGCACCTGATTCCCATCCCCGGTGAGCCGGTGCTGGACAAGGACCGCCTGGGCCGGATGATGCGCGAGATCATCAGCCCGGAACGCTGGCAGCGCTTCGAGCAAACGCTCGATCATGACTGGGCCTATGCCCTGGGTGACGAGGCGCGCTTCCGCGTCAATTACTTGCAGACGTTCAAGGGCTACGGCTGCGTCCTGCGGCACATCCCCGCCCAGGTCCAGACGCTCGAGGAGCTGCTGGCGCCGCCCAAATTGAAAGAGCTCGTACACATTCGCAACGGCCTGGTCCTGGTCACGGGTCCGACCGGCTCCGGAAAGTCGACGACCTTGGCGGCTATTATCGATGAAATTAACCGCAATTATCACAAACATATCATCACCATCGAAGACCCGATCGAATTCGTGCACCAAAACCTGGGTTCGATCGTCACGCAGCGCGAGGTGGGCGCCGACACGCCCGAGTTTGCCCAGGCCCTCAAGGACGCTCTGCGTGAAGATCCGGACGTCATCCTGGTCGGCGAGATGCGCGACCTGGAAACGATCGCCCTGGCCATCACCTTGGCCGAGACCGGCGTGCTGATCTTTGCCACGCTGCACACCAACTCCGCCGCCAAGACCGTGGACCGGATCATCGATGTCTTTCCGCCGCAACGGCAACAGCAGGTACGGACCATGTTGTCCACCTCCCTGCGCGTCATCGTCGCCCAGCAACTGATGCGGCGGGCGGACGTCGGCCGCATCGCCGCTCACGAGATTCTGGTCTCCAGCACCGCCCTGGCCAACATCATCCGCGAAGGACGCACGGAAAAGATTGTCTCCTATATTCAGTCGGGTCGGGAGCAGGGCATGGTCACCATGGATGCCACGCTCCAGCACTACTTAGACAGTGGCTTTGTTACGGGCGAGGAAGCCTACATGTTTGCCCTGGACAAGTCCCAGTTCCAAGAGTATTCGCCGCTCGCGCTCAAAGCCGAGGGGGTCAAGGTCGGCGCGGAGCCGAAGCCCGCCGCGGCGACGCCCACGAAATCCGGGCCCGGTCCGGCCAAGCCTTCCTCGGGGACGGTGCCCGCGGCGGCCAAACCCGGCTCCGCGGCGGCTAGACCTGCCGCCGGCCCTGCGAAATAGGAACTGGGGCGGTAGGTCGGTTCGTTTGTGGGTCCGCGTTAACTTTTCTTTATCCCATGCATCCGGCGTTTACACAAAGCGACACAACCTCGCTTTGCATGCCGGCCCATGCGGTCGAGCTGTACTTTTCTTAAGTCGCTGTTGCGCAACAACTTGGTTTGCTCCAGGCCCGTAAAATGCTGTCTCGAGCTGATCTGGCATCGCGTTTGCTCTTGCACGCTACGTCCAAACGAAGAGGAAACGCGATTCGAATTCGGCTGGTTTCGTCCCGTTCATCTTCTCCCCATTGGCTGATCGGTCGGCCTTGTCTAACGTAGAGGCGAGGCCGACCCCAGCCCCTCTTCGTCCGCTGAGGCTGGTTGTGGGAAGGGGGGAACGATGTATCGCTGGTGGGGATTTTGTCAGTCGCCTTTGTCGCTTGAGTCGTCGCAGCATCGAGGAACGGCGGGCAAACCCTTGACGCACTATCGCAGCCCTCTCGAACCACTGTCTGCCCTTGATTCGGAATCACCTACCGCGCATTGGTCGTCGTTGGCCGCCGCGGTCCGGAAACCGTGCAGCGGCGCCGCAACCTGGGTGGGTCGCAGTCTCGGGGATCTGGAGCTGCTCGTGGAATTGGGGCAGGGAGGGATGGGCGTCGTTTACAAGGCCTGGCAGAAGAATCTCGACCGGATGGTGGCGGTGAAAGCGCTGCGGTCCGAGCATGCCGACCATCCGGTTTGGCAGGCTCGCTTTCTGGCGGAAGCGCGGGCGGCGGCGGCGCT
>JBGQLF010001312.1:0-3406 GCA_041499985.1 Gemmataceae bacterium | reverse complement strand
TCCTCTTCGTCGACGAGGCCTACAGCTTGGCCGCCGAGGCGGGCGAAGACCCTTATGGCGCCGAGGCGATTCAGACCTTGCTCAAACGGATGGAGGACCATCGCGAGCGTCTCGTGGTAATCCTGGCCGGTTACCCAGAGCCGATCGAGCGCATGCTGTGCAGCAATCCCGGCCTGGCATCGCGTTTCAATCGGCAGTTCCTGTTCGCGGACTACTCGGCAGTCGAGCTGGGTTGCATTTTTCAGTCCCTGTGCACGACCAATCGCTACGAGCTCCCGCCCCAGACGCGTGCCAAGCTGCTGCTGGGATTTCAGAACCTGCTTTGCAACCGCGATGAGCGGTTCGGCAACGGCCGGCTGGCGCGCAACGTGTTCGAGCGGGGGATCAGCCGGCTGGCAAACCGCATCGCGGGCATTGCGCCGTTGACGCGCGAGCTGCTGACCACGCTGGAGCCGGACGATATCGTTATGGAAGGCGTGGATCCTGTCGTGTGGCGGGACCTCGATGCGCCCGGCCGGCGCTTCCGCATCACCTGCCCGAGCTGCCATCAGACCAGTCGCCTGGCGCAGCAATTCCTGGGACGCAAGGTGCAGTGCAAGCGCTGTCAGAACAGCTTTCAGGCCGATTGGGGCGAGGTACTCGGGAACGAGTAGGCGGGCATGTCAGGAGTTCAGGCGACGCTGAGCCTTGACCAAGGGCCGATCTCCGCCGCCATACCCTCACTGGTCTTCGCCGGCCCGAGGAGGCTCGTATGCGAATTCTGGTGGTCGAAGACGAGAAAAAGACAGCGGCTTACTTGCGTCGCGGTCTGACGGAAAATGGTTTCGTGGTGGATGTGGCTGAGCAGGGTGAAGAGGGACTCCGGTTGGCGCAGGCCGGCGCCTACGACTTACTCCTCCTCGACGTGATGCTGCCCCGGTACGATGGCTGGTCGGTACTGGCGCAGCTGCGTGCTGCCGGGAAGCAGACTCCTGTTCTGTTCCTGACCGCGCGCGATGCCATCCCGGACCGCGTGAAGGGGTTGGAGCTGGGCGCGGATGACTACCTGGTCAAGCCGTTTGCTTTTTCAGAGCTGCTGGCCCGGATCCGCTCGATCTTGCGGCGCAGCGCCGCCAGTCAAGGCGACCTGGTGCGCATCGCCGACCTGGAAATGAATCTCCTTCGCCAGCGGGCGACGCGTAGCGGCCAGCGTCTGGAACTGACCCCGAAAGAGTTCGCGCTCCTGGCGCTGTTGGCCCGGCGGACCGGCGAGGTGCTGTCGCGGGCCTACATCGCCGCGCAGGTCTGGGACATGCGTTACGCCGGGGAGACCAACGTGGTCGATGTCCACGTCCGGCGCCTGCGCTCCAAGGTGGACGACCCGTTTCCGCGGAAACTGATCCATACGGTGCGTGGGGTGGGCTATGTCCTCGAAGAACGTCTCTGAGATGGCGCCCACCCGGGCACCGTGGTCTCTGGCAGCCCGGCTGACCGCCTGGTACTCCGGCTCTGCATTCTTGCTCATTCTCGCGGCCACCGGGTTCCTGTACTGGGCCCTGGACGCGAACCTGGATCGCGAGGATGATCAGTTTTTGGCGGACAAAGTGCATCTCTTGCGCGTTCTGCTGCGGGATCGTCCGGATGATTTCGCAGCCCTCCGACACGAAGTGCAAGGCGATTGGGCCGTCCGCCAGTCCGCCCAGATCTATGTGCGGATCCTGGACCAAGACGGCCGCCTGATTCTGGAGACGCCGGGGATGGATGTGGAAGTCGCTCCGAAGGTCTTTCCCGCCGCGGTAACCGAAGCCCCGGAACTGCCCAAGTCCACCGAGCTGCACTCACCCACGGGCAGGATCTTCCGCATTCTGGCAGCAAGAACGGGGGTTGGCTCATCAAGGGATCGGACCTATGTGTTGCAGGTGGCCTTCGATCGTACCTACGAAGAGGACCTGCTGGCGCGGTATCGCCTGCGGCTATGGACGGTCCTGGCCCTGGCTCTGGCAGTCTGTACGCTGGTGGGTTACCAGATTGCACGCCGGGGATTGCGCCCCGTGGCAGAAATCGCCCAGGTCGCGCGCCGCATTCGCTCCACAACTCTCCATGAGCGAATGGCCCGGCAGGGGTTCCCCGCCGAGCTGGCCGTATTGGCCGGTACCTTCAACGAGATGCTCGACCGCCTGGAGGAGTCGTTCCAGCGGCTAGCGCGGTTCTCCTCGGATATCGCGCACGAGCTGCGCACGCCGGTCAACAACCTGCGAGGGGAGGCCGAGGTCGCCCTCGGCAAACCGCGCACGCCCGAGGAATATCGCGACGTCCTCGCCTCATCCCTGGAAGAGTGCGTGCGCCTCTCACACCTGATCGACAGCCTGCTCTTCCTGGCGCGGGCAGAAAGCGCCCAGGCTCGGATTGCACGGGAATCGGTCCAGATCGGCCGCGAATTAACGGCCGTGCGCGAGTTTTTCGAAGCCGCGGCCAGCGAGGCCGGCATCACCCTCACCGTTGTGGCCAAGGAACCACTCAGCGCCGATCTGGATCGAACCTTGTTTCAGCAGGCTCTCAGCAACCTCGTCGCCAATGCCCTGGCTCACACACCACGGGGAGGAACGATCACGCTGAGCGCAACTTCCGACGGCGACAACATCCGAGTGGAGGTGGCGGACACCGGCTGCGGTATTGCCCCGCAACACCTGCCCCACCTCTTCGATCGCTTCTACCGCGTCGATCCGTCCCGATCCACGCGCTCCGGAGGGGTGGGCCTGGGCCTAGCCCTCGTGCACCGAATCATGCTCCTCCACCACGGCTCGGTGACGATCACGAGCACGGTGGGTGAGGGAACACAGGTGGCTCTCGTGTTTCCGCGGCGCGTGCCACCTGCCGTGGAGGCTGGGCCCATTAGCTGAGCGGGACCGATCTGCAAATCGTGGGCAAGCTCCGAAGGATCAGGTCCAGTCCGTCTCCATCGGCTCAGCGGTTTTTTGTCCCGCTCAGCTCGGTCAAACGATTCTTGGCTTCCTGAATCCACTTCGGGTCCACTTCGTGACTGATGACCTGCTGGTAGAGCTCCTTGGCATGCTGGCGGTCCTGAAGGTTCCGGTCATAGATACGTGCTGCCCGCAAACGGGCATCGAACTGTGTGTTCGAGTTCCATTGAAAGCAGCGCTCGAAGTACAGTGCCGCGCGCGGATACTGCTGGTAGTGGCGCTCGTAGATATCGCCAAGTTGGTAGGCGGCGTCGTCGATCTTATCGCTCTGCGGGTAATCGATGAGGATCTGCTGAAACAACAACTCGGCGCGACGCTGATTGTCGATGAGATCCTGGCCACGACCTTTGTCCTTGAAGGTCATCGCATCCTTGTAATGATCGTTGGCCTGAGGGATGTTGTAGGCAGCCTGGAGAGTCGGCGGTGGGACATCGAGCTCCAAGCGG
>JBGQLF010001311.1:0-3426 GCA_041499985.1 Gemmataceae bacterium | reverse complement strand
CCTCCCAAGCAGGAGCAGGAGGCCATGCACCGCCGCAAGGTCATGCGCCGCGCTCGCTCCAAGAAGCAGCGCCCCATCCTCCTCGCTGAGTTAGAGCGCCGTTACCTGGCTGCTCCTTAGCCTCTTACCGGGTCGTTGATTATTATAGGAGCATTGCAGAAAAACATCGCCAGGCTCGAAGGATTTCCGTGTTGGCCGACAATTCAGTTACAGGAGGTCCGCCCACACCCGGCCGAGGCGCCGCCATGCATTCCCGGGACCGCGTTTGGCTGGAACATGGCCTGCGCAGCGCCGTCTTGGCCGGCGACGAGCAGGCCTGGCGGACATGGTACGAAGAGTCCTTCGCGGAGTTGGCTGCCTATGTGACCTGGCGCTGCGCTGGCCAGGGTGACCTGGCCGAGGAGGTAGTGCAGGATACCTGGCTCACGGCGGTGCGCCGCATCGGGGATTTCGATCCCCAACAGGGCAGCTTCGCCGGCTGGCTGCGTGGCATTGCGGCCAACCTGTTACGCAACCACTTTCGCCGGCGACGCCAAGAACGGAAGCACGTCCAGGCCCTCGACCGCGAAGGTCCGATTACCGGCTCGGTGGAGACCGCGCTCGAACGCCAGGAGCAAGCCGAGCAGATTGCCTGTGCCCTGACCCTGCTGCCCAAGCACTATGAGGCTGTGCTGCGGGCCAAGTATCTGGAAGAGCGAAGTGTGGCGGACATTGCCGAGGCCTGGAGCGAGACGGCCAAGACGATCGAATCGCTGTTGACACGGGCACGGCAAGCGTTCCGCGAGGCCTACCGCCGATAGGAGTGAGATCACGATGGACGACACCGATGCCTTTGGCCCTGACGCTTGTGACGACTTCCTCCAGGCGCGTTTTCCCGCTGCGGCAAATGAGACGCTGCGGCAGTCGCTCTTGCAGCGAACCACCGGCATGCTTCGCCGCAGGCGGCGGTGGAAGCGCGTGGGACTCGCCGTTGCGCTGGCTACCTGTTACGCGGCCGGGCTGGGCACCATGTGGTTGGGGATGCCGTCTTCCCCCCCCTCGGTGACGCCGCAGTTTGTGGAGATCCCGTCCCCTCCGGTTGAAGCAGTGCCCGCGCCCTCTGCGCTGGCAACGGTGGAAGTGGGGGAGGGCACCTCCGCCAGGGTCCTGGAACTGCTCGCGCTCAACAGCGAGGAGAATCGTAACGATCTCTATCGCCTGGCTGGCCGCCGATACGTGGAAGAAAGCGGCGATCTCTCCGCTGCCCTGCGCTGTTACCGGCAGTACCTGGACAAGGCTTCGGAGAAGGAGCTAGCGATTTCGGTCGAACAGGACGACTACCTGCTCATGACCCTCAAACTGGCCCGACAGAAGGAGAAAAACAATGGTTAAGCCACAGATCCGTTTTGGTGGTGCCGTCGCAGCCTGGTTGACTGCCACAAGTATGGCACTCGCTCAAGTGCCGGCCGGCGCCAGTGAACAAGCTGAGCTCCCCAATCCATTAGCGAAGCCCGTCTCGACCCAGAAGGCTCCCCCCTCTGCGAGTCCAAGCTTGGAGGAAATGCTGGCCCAGGCACTGAAAGACAACCCGGACATCCGCGTCGCCGAGACCAAGGTGCGCGAAGCCGAAGCGGAGCTGAATCGCACTCGGTTGCAAGTCGTCCAGAAGGTGGTCACGCTCCATCATACCCTGGAAGTGCAGAAGATCGCGGTCGAGGCGGCTACAGCGAATGTAGAGCGGCTGTTCAAGCTCAGGGGAAGCGCGACGGTGTCAACGGCGGAATACTCCACGGTCCTAGCCGCCTTGAGCGCTCAGAAAGCTAAGTTGGAGGCGATTCGGGCGGAGCTGCCTTACATGCTGGGCAGCCAACCTCGCGGTATCACCTCCGAGGCACGGATCAATCTCAACACCGCCAGCCTGGCTGAAGTGGATCTCCTGGCTGAAGTGGATCTCGTCCTGGCCCAGCGGCAAGGCCGGATCCAGCGTGCCCAACCGTCCGTCAGCAGCGCCATGCGAGACCAGGTCCGCAAAGCGTTGGATTCACCGACCACGGTGGTGTTTGCGGACGCACCCTTGACGGAGGTGGTGAAGGACCTCTTCCAAAAGAAACATGGCATCCCAGTGGTCTTCCTCGGCAACAATCGCAACGTGACCCTCCAGTTTGAGCAGCCGATGTCCCTGGGGTTGTGCGTCCAGGTTCTGGAAGACTGTTTCGGCCTCATCTTCTTCATACGGGATTATGGAATTGTCGTGACGAATTCCACCTTTTTGCATGGCCCGGTCGGGGCTATCCGGCTGGACGACTTGTGGAAGGAGAAGTCCGCCGCGGAGAAACCGCAGCCGGGCGGAGGAGTTAGTTCACCCCCCCAGAAGAACGAGAGGCCGGAAAACTGACCCGCCTGGAGGGACATCCGAGAGCTGCCGACCAATGGTTCAGCCGCCGCTGATCGCGGGTAGGAAATGTACTTCGCTGTTCTCGCCGACTGGCTGAAGCAGCCCCAGCCGGGCGATCTGCGTATCAACAGCGGCGGCGATGCCGGGACGCAATCCATTCGCATCGCACAAGCGGGCCTTGGTGCCAGGATAGGTCTGGTCGAGGGCGTCGATGATCTGGCGGACGGTGGAGCCGGCAACGGTCACGGTTTCCTGTCCACCAGTCAGGTCACGCAGCAGGGATGGAATCCAGACGATTGCCATGGGAGCTTAGATTTCCCGATTGGGGAGGCCCTATTTGTGACATGGTTCCAACGTGGGTGGCACGCCCTGAGTCTTCGAAGGGCGTGGTTGCCGCAGCCCCCACGCCCTTCGAAGACTCAGGGCGTGCCACCCGGAGACGGACCTTTTTGAACCAGGCCCAAACTATCGGTCCCCATTCGACCCATGCCCCAGCGCCGCCGCCACCCGTCCCGGCGACATTGGCAGCTCGTGCATCCGTACCCCAATGGCCCGGTAGATCGCGTTCGCGATCGCTGCCGGCGGCGGCACGATCGGTACCTCCCCCACGCCGCGCACGCCATACGGATGACCGGGGTTCGGCACTTCCACGATCACGGTCTCGATCATGGGCAGGTCGAGTGCCGTCGGCATGCGGTAGTCGAGGAAGCTGGCGTTGGTCATCACGCCCTTGTCGTTGTAGATGTATTCCTCGTTGAGCGCCCAGCCGATGCCCTGGACCACGCCGCCTTGCATCTGGCCCTCGACATAGCTGGGGTGGATCGCTTTGCCGGCATCCTGGACAGCGGTGTAGCGCAGGATCGTCACCTTGCCGGTTTCCGGATCCACTTCGACGTCGACCAGGTGCGTCGCAAATGCTCCTCCCGCACCGGGCGGATCCACCGCGGCCCGGCCGACAATGGTGCCGCCGGTTGCTGGCAGCTTGGCGGCCAGCTCCTTGAAAGTGAACCGCTTGGCCGAATCGGTGCGGCACTGCAAGACGCCGTCTTCGT
>JBGQLF010001310.1:0-3428 GCA_041499985.1 Gemmataceae bacterium | reverse complement strand
TTCATCACCTGTTTTTGCTGTGGGCCTCCGTGCTTGCTCACATGGCCGTCCAGAGCCTTGAAGGCATGCTTCACGGCGGTCATGGCCTTGGCCCTGTGGCCGTCGTAGTCCGCGTTGCCCTCCAACAGCAGGAGGTAGGCCCTGCGCAGCACTTCGGCCTCCTCAAGTTGCATCTCGGCCTGCTGACCGGAATCCTTGCCCGGCGGATTGGTCTTGGCTGGCGGATTCGTCTTGCCTTGCTGCTGTTTTGTTTTGTTCGGCTGGGCCGGACTGGCGTCCGGAAAGGCAAGCACGACGAGCAGGGCAGTCGTACTGAGGAGCGGCAGGGACACTAAATTGCAACGGAACACCATGACGGCAACCCTTTCCTAGATGAAGGCGAAAGAACAACAGCATCGACATCGATTCCTCACGCCACTGGACGCCTTTCCGCGTTCCTGCATACTTGACACCGCTCTTCTCTCCCTGTTAGGATCCATCCGCGCTTTTTTTCAATCGCGAAAGAAGTTTTTCCTCACACGCTGTTAGGTTGTTCCCGGACTGCGAAGGTTTCTCCATGGCGCCCCCTATCTCGGATGCCGATGAGCCGCTCTTGGACTTTGCTTCCATTTCCACACACGAAAGCGCCCAGCGGGACGTCAACAAGATGGTCCTTCGCTACAGTGATGCCATCCTTGCCTATGCGTCTCGCCTTTTGCCCAATCGCGAGGATGCGGAAAATGTCCACTTTGTCATCGTCCACAACATGCTCGAGAAGCGGTTCTCCAAAGAGCCTGTTGAGAAGGGCCGCTTCCGCTTCTACGTCAAGCGGGCGGTGCGCCTTGCGGTGTACAACTACAAACGCCAGCGGTTTCGGGAGCAAAGCCTTTTGCGACGCTTCTGGAATACCCTGTTTCCGCGCCAAGATAGTTGGGGCAATGCGGCGGAGGAGTTGGCCGTGCCTCCCGCTGAGGTTGCCCTCGAGGAGGCGGAGCTGAGCATCTGGCGCGCGACGGTATTGAGCCGGGCAATGGAGGCCGCTCTGAAGGCGCTCGAGGACCACGAGCAGAGCCATCAGGACCGGGTGCACGCAAACGTATACCACACTTTGGCGCGTCTTCTTATGGACCATCCTGCCGACACCTCGGAGCAACTCGCTCAGCGTTTGAGCCAGCAAGTTGGCGGCGCCTACAACGCCGGCCAGACTCGCGGGATCACCATGCGGATGCGGAAAAAGCTGGCCGAACTCCTCATGGCCGAGATCATCCAGCAAGTCGACGATCCCACTTATGAGAACGTCCTCGACGAAATGAGCGAACTCGGCCTGCTCGCGTACGTCGAGCCTTACCTGCCGCCGAGAGAACCTGCTCCCGGCGGCGCGTGAGCCGGCCATCATGGGGCAGGTATTCCCGTTCCTTTCGCGTCCCACGTTTTCACGTTGGCGGACGCCAACCAGCACCCCGAGGCCACGCGGTTTCCCTCTGGATCGAACGCCACCGACCAGACGGCCCCGCGGTGGATGTACGGCGGAAACACTTCCTTGCCCGTTGCCGCGTCCCAGATTCGAATCGTCTTATCCTCGCCCGCCGATGCGATCCGCTTGCCGTCTCGTGAAAACGCTACTCCGTTGACTTGATCGGTGTGCCCTAGGAGTGTCAGTAATGGGCTGGTCAAGGGCACCCGGCGCTTGGGGTCCACGTCCCAAACTTTCATCGTGTAATCCCAACTCGCCGAAACGAGGCGTTTGCCGTCCGGGCTGAAACTCAAGCTGGGGATGGCGCCTTCATGCCCGTTCAGAATGAAGAGATCTTTTCCCGTCTGGGTATCCCAGACGGTCACGATGCGGTGCGTGCTGCCCGAGGCAACGCGTCTGCCGTCCGGGCTGAAGGCTACGGACGAAATCGGGAAGAATCCGTTGTCACAGCTCGTCGACACATCCCCCGTCAGGGGATCCCAGATGAGCAAGGAAGCGTCGAAGCTGCCCGATGCCACGCGCTTGCCGTCCGGGCTGAAAGCGACGCAGTGCACGAAGGCTTTGTGCCCGGTAAAGCTGAGAAGTTCGCTGCCCGTCTCCGTGTCCCAGACCTTTACCGTTTTGTCCCAGCTGGCCGAGGCAAGGCGCTTGCCGTCCGGGCTGAAAGCCACACACCAAACAGCCCCCTTGTGGCCCTCGAGCGTTCGGAGCGCCTCGCCCGTCTTGGCGTTCCAGAGTCGCACAGTGTGATCCCAGCTGCCGGAGGCGAGGTAGCGGCCATCGGGGCTGAAGGCGACGCTGTTCACGCGGTCCCTGTGCCCGGTTACCGAGAACAAGCCCGGCCCACCTGGCTCTTGCCGCGGCGTGGCGTCCCAGATGCGCGCCGTCGAATCGAAGCTTGCCGAAACCAGTTGCCAGCCATCCGGGCTAAAGGACACGCTCCAAACCATGTCGGTGTGCCCGCGCAGAGTGATCTTTAACTTGCCGTTGGCCGCGTCCCACAGCCGAACGGTTTTGTCGTACCCGGCTGTGGCGATCCGCTTACCGTCCGGGCTGAACGCGACGCCTAGCGCCGCGCCGGTATGGCCTCTCAGCGGATCCAAGGTGGCGGCGCCCGTCGCCGTGTCCCACAAGCGGACGGTGCCGTCGTGACCGCTTGTGGCGAGGCGATCGCCGTTCGGGGAGAACGCCACATCCTGCACGAGCGCGGGATGGGCGGGAATAGAACAAATTTCCCCAAGATCAGCAGCGTCCCAGATTCTCACGGAACCGTTCGCGCTCGCGGAGGCGAGAAAGCGACCATCTGGGCTGTAGCGCAAGCGAAAGACGTTGTCGGTGTGGCCCCGCACGACTTGGACCACGGCGGCGGTCCGCGCGTCCCAGACCACAAAGCTGTTCTCCTCGTTGACGCTGGATGACGCGATGCGGCGGCCATCCGGACTGAAGGCGAGTGAGAGAACGGGTCCGATCTGTTCGTGAAACTCGATGACCTCGCGGCCGGTTTCAACTTCCCAAACTTTCACGACGCCGGGCCAATCCCGCAACTTTCCGATCTTGGGGAAAAAGCTCCCCGAAGCGATCCAAGCTTTCGCGATGCCAAGCCAATCCTGCAACTTTTCGATCTTGGGGGAAAAGCTCCCCGAGGCGATGTGCCGACCGTCCGGGCTGAAGGCGAGACACAGGACCGGGATGGGGGGGATGTCAGCGATTGAAATCGGAAGCAGGGCGTGTCCCGTATAGGTGCGGACAACGCGGCCGGACGCGGCGTCCCAGACTTTTACCGTGCCGTCGATGCTACAGGTGGCCACGCGCCGGCCGTCGGGGCTGAACGCGGCCATCCACACCCCGGACTGGTGTCCCCCCTCCGTCCCCTTAACGGCGGGTCGAACGCCCAGCGCCGGCGAACTCCCGAGCGGAAGCCGGCTGCCGTCGCGCAACCGCATCAAGTAATCCCATTCCCAACCGCGGAGTTGTT
>JBGQLF010001309.1:0-3429 GCA_041499985.1 Gemmataceae bacterium | reverse complement strand
GCGCGTCGGCAATCTGCCGGAGCGTCAGGCCCCGTTCACGCATCTCCGCGAGCACGGGATACAGGTCGCGGTAGGCTTCGTTCGCCTTGGTCCTGCGCGCCGCCGCGGCCAGCCTCTGCCCCTTGGCCATTGCCTTGGCAGAAAGGTTCCGGCACTCCGGCCGGCTCGCCCCGAGCAGGCCACCGCGCGCCTTGTAAGCCTTCAAAGCGTCCTTCGTCCGTTGACTGATCCGCTCAGCTTCGTCTTCGGCCACGGCGGCCAGGATGTGGATGGTCAGCTTGTTGGCGTGCGGATTGTCGCAGGCGACGAAGTCAACCCCGGAGCGCATGAGAGCGGAGGTGAAAGCAACGTTGCGGGCGAGCCGGTCCAGCTTGGCCACGACGAGCCGGGCCTTGCACCGCTTGGCGTGGGCGATGGCTCGGGCGAGTTGGGGCCGCTGTTCGCTCTTGCCGGTTTCGACCTCGACATACGGCTTGACGATCTCCCCGCCGCTGGCCCGAGCGTACTCCTTGACGGCGGCATCCTGGGCTTCCAACCCCAGGCCGGAATCACCCTGCTGTCTCGTGCTGACCCGGATGTAGCTCACCAGTTTCACGGCTGCGGCTCCTGCACGTCCTCAGTTTTCTACCCTACAACCTGAATATACCGGTCTGGAAAATAATTGTCAATGTCCGTTGAAGAAGATTTTCCAAGATACTTACCCTGCCAGAGCGGCAGGAGGCAGAGAGGAATGGGGGAAGCAACGGGTCGCCCTGAAGAGTTGCCTGCCCAGAGCGTGGACGCGCGGAGTCACGATGCAGCTGGACTCGACTAGCGCTTGCGCCGGGAGAGGCCCAGAAGCTTTTCCAGAGCGGCAACCCGTTCGAGAGCGGCTTGCCGATCCCGCATGGGAAGCTTGGGGTTGTCAGCCGGCTCCCGGTAGAGTGCGAGGATCTGGCGTTGCGTGTCCACGTCCAGGAGCTTGAGCCGCTCGGCCTCTTCACGGAAGGCTTGATCGTCCGACGTGTTCATGGGTGGAATCCTGCGAGCTTCGCTGCATTGGGGTGTGGCTAGTGCAGGTATAGGCCGCGGGCAGGCCGATGGCACGGGCAAATGTTCAGAGACTGGAGGACACCATCTCCATTATGAGTTTTCGTCTTGGTTTGTTGGTGTAGCTCGGGGAGGTGTCAAAGCCTCGGCCACGGTCCAACCTCGCTGTAATCGTTGCCGGAGTCCGGCTCGGGTCAAGCCGATGCGTCTGGCCCATTCCGCTTGACTGAGGGTCAGACCGTTGTGGGTGAGGTCTCGCCTTCCTGAATTCCTTCCCAAGCAGCCACAGCTTTTCGTCAATCCATGGCGCAGGGAGCGGCCGAGCACGACCTTCTCTGTGCCGCAAGCGCAGTGGCAGAGCCAGTAACCCCCGTGGTCCCTGGCCAGCACGGTCAGTCGGCCAAACCGGCACCCCGTCAACTCGACACTTGTTGTCTGTGGCATGGCAGGCAAGTCCTGGAGCGTAAGGTAGCACCGGGCCAACCGTCTTGGGTACCGGTGCTTCCTCACCGAAAGGCGAAATCGGCCATCGCGTCCACGTTCCGTCTTACGCCGTCAGTTGCTTCCGTCGCCGATAGGCATAACCAAGCAAACCGACCGTACCGATACCGAGCAGGCCGATGCCGCTGGGCTCCGGAACAGCAGTCAGCTGGAAACGAGTCACCAGTGCCCGTGAGTCACGCTCGGTAGCCGTTGTGCCGTTCGGCATGTTCGTGGCATAGACCCGCGAAATGGAATCCCCAAGTGTATCCTCCGCATCCAGTAACAGCGAATTTGTGGGGGCGGTGAAGTTGCGCACGTCCAGCAGCAGGTTGCCGAGGCTCGGGTTGTAGAGAAATGGTGTTTGCAGATTGATGACTGCATCAAAGGGGTGTGGAACCGGGCTGGCCGATGTGTAGGCCGGCGTGCTCAGCAGTAGGTTCCCGTTGTAGACCACCGTGTCGTCGGCTCCCACGTTACTGGCGAACGTGGTACTGAGTCCGTCCGGCTGTTTGCTCGTAGTGGAGAGGTGGATCTCGACATTGATGGTGGAGGAGTAGGCACTCCGCCGACTCTCGTCAGTCCGAAAGGCAATCTGGCTGATCAGCCAACCCGGAGGTAGGGGACTGTCGAACTGAGAAGCGGCATAGACCTCCTGGTACCGATAGGTGAATCCGGTATTCGAGAAAGGGATCGGACTGGAGGAATTACCTTCGACGCTCGCCAGGCTATTCGGAACCACAATCTGGTCAGCGGACGCAGACCCAGCGGCCAGCGACAGCCAAGCCACTAGGCCCAAGGCGACCAGGCGGACGGTGATCGAGGGTTGCGGCGTCATCGGCGCTTTGCTCCGAGAAAGAGATGCTTCTGGCTGTCGGCCCGGAAGGGCCGAGGGGACATCAGCCGTGTGGAAGATAGCAATTGCTGTGCCAGAGCGGGCGCTTGCACTCTTGCCCACGCAACCGATATGTCGGCAACTTGAGCGTGCCGCGAATGGATGCGCGCGGCATAAGTCACGGGAAAAGCAAGGATTCAGGAGCGCGCACGGAATCCGGGAGCAGCGCCGGGCCGGGCATTGCCAATCTGCGGACAGTCTTTCTTCTGGCAACAGTCGGGAGAGGGTTGGCGCCCCCAGGTGTTCGTAAATGTAAACACCTGTTAATCCGTCAGGCTAAGAGGGGTTAACAGGCGCTTGGCGAAGCGGTTCTTTGCTGCCGCTTTGGGCTGTGGGCCAGGCGAACCGGTAGGGGCAACCTTGGTCAGCCGATGTCCGGTTCTCCTCGGCTGAGCCGTTCGAGCTTGGCAGCCTGGATGAAGTAGTCCAGCACCTGGACGGGGGACAGTTCCTCTGGTTGCATCTGTTGCAAGCGGCGCAGGGCCTTCTCTTGTAGGGCAACCGCTTCGCGGGCATGTCGCTCGGCCATCTCGCGCAAGGCAGTTTCCCGGGCAGCGCGGTGCCGGCGGTCTAGTTCCGCATCATAAGCCTCTGCCCGGGCCCGCCAGTTCCAGCTCTTATACCAGAGGCGGACCTGGCCCGATTTCCGCTTCTTGGTGCCGGTCTGGGGCTGGTCTGGTTCCTGTCCCGGCTTGCGATGATGCAAGCGACTGGCGGCATCCAGGCTGCGGCGCGGACCCAGATCGCGGAAGATGACGAAGGCGGCAAAGGCAATAGCGGACTCGGTGGGCTGCCGCTCCCAGGGAAGAGGGGTTGTCGATGCCATCGGGGCTACTCCTTGACTGCCACCCAGCCGGCGAAGTTCATCCAGCGCCAGAAGCAATCGACCTGGCGGAAGCCGGCCATCCGCAGCAGTTCCTCGTTCCAGTGGGCCGTCACCGGGACGAGTACTCCTTCCAGCGACAGCCGCTTGCGCTCGATCTCCTCCTGGCTGTAGCCGTGGGCCGCTTTGAGCTGGTAGTAGG
>JBGQLF010001308.1:0-3430 GCA_041499985.1 Gemmataceae bacterium | reverse complement strand
TGCGGATTCCCTGGATGACCAGCCTGTGGGAGGCCCGGCAGAAAGCCGCGGCCATGGGGAAACCGCTGCTGATCTGGGGCGCCGGGGGCCACCCGCTGGGACTCTGCTGAAACGGCGGTTTTGTGAGCCGTGCTCGCTCACGCTGGGAACCACGTGTGGCGTTGGCCACCCAGGATTTTATTCCCGTCGCCATCGATTCGCGGCATCTGGCGCACCGTCCCGACGCGGAAGGAAAATTCTTCCAGAAACTCGGCTGGGGTAGTGTCAATACGCTGTGCGTTGCAACAGCCAATGGCAAGACCTTCGAGCTGTCCTCCAAGTGGAATTTTCCGGAGGGCCTGGAAAAATGGCGCCAGCTGCCCCGAGCGGAACGTGGACCGGGGGTGAAGCTCGAAGATCTGGGGAAATACGACCCGGCCTATAACTTGACGCCGCCACCGGGAGGTCTGATCGCCAACGTGTACATCCGCCGTCTGGCACAGAATCCCCAGGGCCAGTGGTATACGCCGCCGATGCTCGGCGTCGAAAGTGACGATCCGCAATTCCCCAAGCTGCACGCCGAGCCGAACCGCGATCATCTCTGGCTGACCAAAGCCGAGTGGCAAGCCCTGGTGCCTGTCGGTTTGAAAAAGGGAGACACCGTTGCGGTACCCGCCCCCATCGTGGAGCGCATTTTCCGCTTTTATCTGCTCGACCGGAGCATCTGCGAGGGCAGTCCGTGGGAACGCAAGGAGGTTCTCGCGGGCGGGCTGAGGCTGACGGTAGAAGAGGCGTCCCCCGCCGCCGTCCGCTTGCGCCTTCAAGGTTCGGCCCAGCTGGGCAAGAATCCCAAGGAAGCGTTGCGGTTTCAGATCCTCGGTCTTCTCGACTACGATGCGCAGCAGAAGGCTTTCCGCCGTTTTGATCTGGTCGCGCTCAGCGACGATGGCTTGGGAGTCGCCTTTGAGTTGGCCCGCGGCGAGACGCCGGTCGATCGCCTGGCTCCGTATTCATTGAGCTATGAAGGCCGATTGAACGAGAGCTATTTTGGGACGAAGAAGTACAAGTAGGAAACTGTTTCAAAAAGGTGTCTGGAACTGCACAAGAGCACTCACGGCGCCTTCGGGATCTGGATGTCATTCGAAACGTTATACAGCTTCATCGCGATCAGCAGGTCAATCAACTGATCGTGATACTTCCGGCTGGACGTCGCGCCGCTCAGCTTGATCAGCTGGCCATCGAATTCACCCCGCACCGTGAACGTCGCCTGCGCTGAGGGGACCACCGTTTTCTGGAAGTTCTCGATGTATTCGCCGATCTTCGCGGCCTCGTACTTCCCACTCGGCGCAACCCGCGTCCGGAGCTGCTGCATCCGCGCCTGGAAGTCGGGATTCAGGTCGATCGCGGTGTACGTCTTCGGATCGCGGGGATGCTCCGCCCGCGCCTTCATCAGCTGCGCGCGGAGGGCGATCAGCGCGTCCTTGTGCTCTGTCCAGTACTTGATCGCTCCCTTGCAAATTGCCTCTGCTTCCTTCTTCGGATAGTCCGGCTGCGTCGAGAGTTCGTCGAACGCCTTGTTCGTCATGAAGCCCGACTCGGCGATGGTGCCCGGGATGGAGGTCTCGCGCAGGATATGGTAACTGCCCTTGATGAGCCGAAGCTTCGGCCCGGGAACGGCGCCCTCGAGCGCATCGTTCACGTCCCGCGCCAGCGCCTCGTACAGCGTGTCGTCCGGGGCGTTGTGCTTGTAGAGGGCCGTGTGTCCCGTGGCGTCGGCGCGGCCCGCGTTGTGGTGCACCGAGAGGAAGAAGTGCACGTTATAGTGCTCGAAGAAGTCGATGCGCGCGTGCAGTTCGTCCTTGTTGCTCGAGCCTTCAGGGCTGAGCCGATGATCCGCCTGGCGCGTCAGGTACACGGTCGCGCCCTTCTCCTTCAGCAGCTTCGCGAGTTCCACGGCCACGTGAAGATTGAGCTCGCTCTCCGTCAGCCGGGAGACCACGCCACGGGTCCCGCCCGTATAACTCTTCGAGTAGCGCTGCCCGCCGTGCCCGGGGTCGACCACCAGGATCGCGCCCTGGAGCGGTGCCGGCTGGCCCTGCAACGGGGCGCTTCCCGGCACCAGCCACGCTATCACTCCGGCAAGAAAGATCGTCAAGTAGGACGGGTCTCCAGACCCGTCCGGACGGCTCTGGAGAGCCGTCCTACGTGACCAACTTCCTTGCCAGGATAATACGATCGGGGCTACAAACAACGCTAGCCAACCATTCCTCATGGCAGGTGTCCTCGGAAGAAAAAGACCTCGGCTGTTTGCGCTCCCGTGGCCTTCGGGCAACCCCCGGCGCACCACCTAGGGTGGGCGCTGGGAAACGCGAAACCTAGAAATAGCAGCGGCTCGAACGAACAAAGCCCTTTCCGCCGTCGTCTAGCTATGGTAAAGGATCTACTGGCCATGACCATGGGTTCCAAGTCCGTGTCTTTCACGAGGAGGTTGGTTCTACGATGAAGTATCGCATCGCTGTCGGGGCAACCCTGGCGGTCGCGCTGCTGGCGGGCAGCGTGACGGCTGGGGAAACCGTGCAATCGGGCCCCGCAAAAGGTCAAAATCTGGTTCCGTTCCATCCGCTGAATGTTACCGGCCAGGCGGCCGGGCAGAAGAACTGCTTGGTCTGACAGAACGGCAATAATCCGGTCGCGATGATTTTCGCGCGCGAAATCAGCGACCCCTTGACCAGTTTGGTCAAGAAGATTGATGCCGCTACCGCCCAGAACCGCAGCTGCTCCATGGGCAGTTTTATCGTCTTCCTCAGCGATGACGAAAGCCTGGAGAAGAAGCTCAAAGACGTGAATGCCAAGGCCCAACTCAAACACATCGTTCTCACCATCGACAACCCAGCCGGCCCGAGTAGTTACCACGTCTCCAAAGACGCGGATGTTGTTGTCGTGCTGTATTCCCAGAAGAACGTCAAGGCCAACTATGCCTTCAAGAAAGGCGAGTTGAAGGAGCAAGATATCGACAAAATTCTCGTCGATCTGTCGAAGTTCTTGCCTGCCAAGTAAGACGTTCGCAAGAACAGCCTGTCAAGGACGTGGAACCCATCCTGGCGATGCTGCTCCGACTTGGTGTCGGAGTGGCATCGCCATTTTTGGTTCGACGGGCCGACAAAGCACTAAGCTACTGTCCAAGTACCGTTGCCCTAACTCTTGGAGCAGAGCCTGCCGTTGCTTCCGGTAGCGGGCCCGCGCAGGACCCGACGGCGGTGCCGTGCCGCCTGCTGGACTCGACTGGAGCAACCTCGTGTCGCACCTGATAATGCGGGATCAAGAGACCTGTTGTCGGATCGTAGCCACAAGCGTCCTCGCTTGTGGGCTGGCCCATGCCCACAAGCGGGGACGCTTGTGGCTACGTTGAATAACACGTCGTCTGTCCTCGCAATAAGCGCACTTCTGTTCG
>JBGQLF010001307.1:0-3431 GCA_041499985.1 Gemmataceae bacterium | reverse complement strand
ACGCAGCGCACCATCGTCTGTGCCGTCAACGGGGCACCGCTCGTCGGCGCGACCCGCGACTACGCGGAGGCTCGCTGCCGCGCCGTGTTCGGCTTGTCGGTCCTCTCGGCCGGCACGCCGATGTTCTTCATGGGCGAAGAGGTCGGCGCCGATAAGCCGTACCGCTTCAACGATTTCCTGCAGAACCGCGAGGACATCGCCGCCAAGCGCGCGGACACCGGGGCGCGACTCTTTCGCTACTACCAGGACTTGATCCGCTTCATTCGCCGGCACCCGGCGACGCGTTCCCAGGACATTGACATCATTCACGTCATCGGGGGGAACCGCCTGATCGCCTTCACCCGCTCGGCGGGAAACGAAAAACTGCTGGTTGTCGCCAGCCTTCGCAACCAGCCTTTCCTTGATGGCTATATCCTGCAGACCGACCCGTGGCGGCTGCCGGATGGGTCTTGGCGGGAAATCTTCAATAGCGACGCCTTGGAATATGGTGGCAGGGGCATCGGGAACTTCGGTTCGGATGTCCCCGCAATCCGCGGCCGGTTCCAAATCCTGGTCCCTGCCAACGGATTGCTCATCTTCCAAAAAGTCTGATGACTCAAGAGACGCCCAACCCTCCAGTTACTTGGTAAAATTCGCTGTATTATGGGCGATTTCGCACAGGGAGGGCCAAATCAGCCCACTTACTGCCCGGTTTGCCGAGGGCGTTGCCTCGGTATCCGTTCGGCTTGGGACGAAGAAGCAAATCAGCCTGCGTGATGAAATCTTTCTACGAATTGATAGCTCCCATTCGACGGCTGGTCGTCCGTCGGTCGGTTGGCTTGTAAGTTGCTTCCGTAGCCCACGGAGTCTTGCCCTGCGCGGGCTCCATGGCGTCGCTGCTAAGGTCGCCTGACGGAGACGTTGATATTACTCTGTTCCGCTAGCTGGATGTTCCACAAAGGAGATTGCCGTGCAAAAGAGGTTGCCGGGGCTGGTCTCGGCGAGGCCACGCCTGCGCATTCCCTACTCGCTACGGATGCTCTGGCGCGATCACAACCGGTTCTTGCCGGCACTGTTAGCCGTGGGCCTTAGCGCTGTTTTGATCGCGGTGCAGTGCGGCTTGGTCATGGGCCTGGTTCTGACCACATCCGCCCCAATCGATCACGCTTCGGCACACTTATGGGTTCTACCGAAGGAGGCCCGAAGTCTGCATCAGACTTACAGTTTTCCGCTCGCTTGGCAGTCTCGGCTCGATCTGCAACCGGAGATCGACCGCTCCGAGACCTATCTGACCGCAATGGGCCGGTGGCGTCTTCCTGGGCGAGGCAGCACGGAACTCTGCATGCTTATCGGTTTCTGTCTGGATGAGGGCAGCCTAGGAGCCCTCAAGGTTTTGACACCCGAGTTGCGTGCCGCACTGGCCGAACCGGGCACCGTGCTTGTCGATGCCTGGGAATTTGCCACGCTCGGTCTGACAGGGAGCAGCTATGAAGCGGGCGAGATCAACGGCCAAACGGTTCGCCTCGCCGGCATGTTACACGGCTTTCACGGTTACAACTTCGTCTATGTGTTCTGCTCGCAGGAAACTTTACGACTCTTGGTTCCCCAGCTGGCGGAGTATCCCGACCTGGCCACCTGCCTGGTGGCGCGCTGCCGCGAGCCGCGTGACGTGGACGGCGTGGCCGCGCGCCTGCGGCGCGATTATCCGGACATGGGGGTCTATTCGAGTCATGAACTTTCGCTCAATGTCAGGTATTACTGGTTGTTTCGTTCGCGTGGGGGCATGGTGTTAATCTGCACCATGGTTATGGCGCTGATGGTCGGCTTGGCCGTCACCAGTGAAACCCTGTATGCCGCGGTGCTCGCCCAGGCGAAGGAGTTTGCCGTGCTGGAGGCGCTAGGAATTGCCCGCAGGCACACAGTGGGCCTGGTGCTGGCTCAGTCTTTCTGGCTTGGCCTAGGCGGCATTGTAATGGCGCTGCCCTGCACCGTGGCCCTGGCTCGGGCGGCGCTGTGGATGGAAACGCGGGTCATCCTGTCCGCGCCAATCCTCTCGCTCACCTCCGCCCTTACGCTTGGAATGGCCATGCTCGCCGGTCTGTCGGCCTTGCGGCCGCTGCGCAACATCGAACCGGCCAAGTTACTCCGCTGAAGCTCAACCGGTGACCTCAACTCATCGCTAAACGGACAAGGTGCTGTTATGGACAACGCTTCTCTTTCCGGCCGTCGGCTGGTACAGATTTTTGGCAGTGGTGAAAATGAAACCCATGCCCTACGCGGCGTTTCCCTGGATTTAACTCCTGGTCAGCTGACCTTGGTCATGGGACCGTCTGGGTGCGGCAAGACGACCCTTTTGGCCGTATTATCCGGCCTGCTGCGTCCGACCAGTGGCCAGGTGTTGTTCGGTGGCCGTGATCTTTACGCTCTCTCCACGGCGGAGCGCCGCGAGTTTCGCCGACAGCACGTGGGCCTCATATTTCAAGGCTTTCACCTGTTTCCCACGCTTACCGTGCGGGAACAACTGGAGATGGTGCTGCATTGGGGAGAGGAAGCTTCCACGGACGAGGCCGCCCGGCGCACTCAGGAACTGCTCGAAGTCCTGAATTTGACACGCAAGGCGGAGCTATTCCCCCAGCAACTCTCGGGGGGAGAACAACAACGTGTAGCCATCGGCCGGGCCCTCATCAAGAAGCCGGATCTGTTCTTCGCCGACGAACCGACCAGCGCATTGGACTGGGACCACGGCAAGCAGGTGATGGAGATTTTAAGCCAGGCGGCCCACGCACAATCGTTCACGGTGCTCGTGGTCGCCCATGATCCGCGGGTCATGCCTTTTGCCGATCGCATCCTCCATCTGGAGGACGGCGCTTTGAAGGACGTTGAAGCAACCATTCAAGAATCAAACTCGAACGTGGCCAAGGCCACGCTAAGCCGGAGAGAGGAATTAGTGCATCCATGAAGCGAAAACTCCTCGTGCCGTCTTTAGTCATTGGGCTGGCTGTGCTGGCCTGCTTTGGCCTGGTCCTGGCTTGGCCGCGGCCACCGTTGGATTCGGCACTGACCGCCCATGCTGCGCCGCTCACCCGGCTGGTCTGTTACGGCTATTTTGATAGCCGCCAGGGGCCGTTGCTGGTGCAACCGGCGCGCCCCGGCCGAGTTATCCAGGTGTTTGTCAAGGAGAAGCAGAGCGTTAGCAGGGGCACGCCGCTGATGCAACTCGACGACCGCCTAGTAAAGCTACAGGAGGAGCAGGCCGAGCTGACCGTCCAGGCCGCGCATCTGCAACTCACCAAGGCCAAAGACGGCGTCAAGCAATATCAGGCCAAACAAGCCCAGGCGGAAGCGGCCGTCGAAGCCGCCCACATTAAATCTCTTGCGGCTCAGCATTTCCTGGCCATCAGGGAGGACATGGCCAAGGACGGTTTTGCCAATAAAGGCCAGGTGGACGTGGT
>JBGQLF010001306.1:0-3433 GCA_041499985.1 Gemmataceae bacterium | reverse complement strand
GGCGCGGGTGACGAACGACACCTTCCCGGTGGTGCCGCTGATGCTGATGCCGGAGCTGGTGTGGCGGTAATTGAAGATCGTGTCGCCGCTGCTCTGCCGGCTCTTATCGGTGGCGGCCGGGGTCGGCGTCGGGTTGGCGGCGCCACTTCCAAATCGCGTTGCTAGGTAGCGGGTGTGGCACTGAGCGCACCAGGCCGACGTGTCGACAAGGATGCTCTGTCCCGGAACAGGTGTTGAACCCGCCGGCAGCGGCGTTGGCGTTGGGCCTTGGTCCATGGCGAAGTAGTTGCTGACCGTGTAGCTGTTCGCCGTCTTCGGGTACGTGTCCGGAATGTTGTAGCCCGGAGTCGGTACGCCAGCCCCCGTTGGTACGCCCCTGAGGATGCGGTAGTTGCCGTTTCCGTGCGGGTCATGGCACGAGGTGCAGTCCAGTGTGAAGCTGGGACCTGCCCCTGAATTGATGGCGCCGTTTCCCCACATCGTCCCCGCCGTGGTTCCGTCAATCGCGTGCGCGGAGTTGACGGCCGCAGGGGTCGCCAGCACGCCGATCGTTACCGCTCCAGGATTATTGTCGGAGTTCGTGGGGTCCTGGGTGTTGATGCGGGCGTAGTCAAAGCCCCCCGCCCTCAACCCCAAAGTGGCCGAGGCCGGCTTGCCGCCGTAAGGTGAACCGGGAGTGGTGCCGCCGTAGAACGTCCCCTCCTGCACCGCCAGGTCCGAACCCGCGCCGCCGTTGCCGTGGCACGTGTAGCAGAAGTCTTTTATCGTGCCGCCTTGCTTCAGCAGGAACTCGTTAGAAGCGGTGTGGAGCCGGTGGCAACCGGCGCACTTGTCAGGCGTTGCGTCCCCGGTGGACATGACGTGTGGTCCGTTATCCGCCAGGGCTGTCCCACCACCGCTGCCCAGAACCGCCAGCAACGCCACGGCTACGCCTGCGACGACAACGACTAATAGGGCCGTCTTTCTCATTTTTCACCTCCTTTCTTTGGCATTTCGGCAGGAAAGACCGCGGCCACGCCTCCCTGGACCACGATCCCCTGACCAGAAAAGACTGGGCATGTTTGGATGTCAGTACTTCCACTCCAGGACCTGGTTACTGGAGCGATCCACCACGTAGACCTTGCCCTGGCCGTCCAGGGCAAGCCCGTTCGGGAACTGCAGGGAACTCCCAACGCCTGCGTTGGCGAAGGAGCCCAGGAATTCGAGAGGCGGCTCCTGCGGATCGGACCCCGTGGCCCCGGTGATTCCGTAGACCTGCACGTCCCCGCGGGAGGTATCGGCGATGATCAGATGGTTGTCGCTATCAACCGCTATGCCGCGAGGCATGGAGAGGTCGCCCTCGCCCATGCCTCGGCTGATCTTGAACAGCAGGTTGCCGTCCTTGTCGAAGGCCTGCATACGGCCGTTGTTGCTGTCCGCCACGTAGATGCGGCCCTGGGAGTCGACAGCGATGCCGTTGGGGTACCAGAACTGCCCGTCAGCTTCGCCCTGGCTGCCGAAGTTGAGCATCAGCGTGCCGGCGGGGTTCATGACGATCACGCGGTGCTTGTTGGGCGTCACGTCCGTGACGTAGAGGTTCCCCGCCTGGTCAAAGGTCAGCCCGAGGGGTTGCCAGTCCTCAAACCCTGGCGGCGGCGTGACCTTGCCTTGAAAGGCCCCATCCAGCGAAAAGACGAAGATGGCGTCTGCGCCCCGGTCGCTGACGTAGACGCTACTGTTGGGACTGACGGCAACGTAGACGGGAACGCTGTTGGGCGCCTCGGTGGCAGGCGGGGCAAATGAACCCTGTTCCTGCCCAAGGCTGTTGTAGATGTGTATCCTGCGTGCGCCGCCGGACTCGGTAACGTAAACCCTGCCGTCCTGGCCAACCGCCACGCCCATCGGATTTTGAAGGCCGTCAACGGGGGCTACACTGCCCACATACTGGAATGAGACCTTGTTGAAGAGGCCGGCCAGCGGCGCCGGCACGCCGGGAAGGCTGCCAAGGGGCTTGCCGGTGCTGCAGTACTGAGCGCTCAGGAGCAGCACCCAGCCCACGGCCATGAGCAGGGCAACTAGAACGGTTAGCTTGAGCCAGGTGGGCCGGTGCTGGGCCCCTGGCGCGCCGCCGCCATCGGGGAGACCGCGCCCGGGCTGCCCCCATTCTGTGCTACTCATGGCGTCACCCCCTGTTGATCACTCCCGCCGGCTGGAACCGCCGGGTGGTTCTGCGGTAGTGCACCCGACGAGGCCTCTGGTCCTGATGTGCTCAGGCGTGCCGCACCACTTACAGCGTTGAAGTCGTCTGGTTTCAGTTTGAGGGCCTGCTGATAGGCGGCCATCGCCGCGTCCGGCTGGCCCTGAGACTCGCGGACCAGGCCGAGGCCCGAATAAGCTTGCGCCAGGGTAGGCGAGGCGTTAACGGCGGCCTGGAGCTGTGTGGCCGCGTCGTCAAGCTGCCCCTGCGAATAGGCCACCATGCCACGCGCGTAGAGCGCCTCGCCGCTCGCACCCTTCTGGTCGTAGACAAGGGCCAATTTCTGGTAAGCATCCGTGAAGTTGGGAACGAAGAGGACCGCCTGCGTGAGCGCGTTTACTGCATCATCCAGCTTTCCGATCTGCACATAGGCGGTGCCCATCAGGTACCAGGCATCGGAGTCGCTCTTCTCGATCGTGGTTGCTTCCGTCAGTTGCTGGATCGCCTCGTCCGGCTTCTGCTGGTCCAGAGCTATGCTGCCGAGATAGTAGTGAGCGCTCTGTACCAACTCCCCGGCGACATCGGTCCCCTGGGCCTGGTCGATGACCTTCTGGAAGCTTTCGGCAGCCCCAGCGAGGTCTCCGGCGCCGAGCTTTGCCTGACCGAGGCCGACGTCGGCAAGGGTGCTCTGGTCGTTAATAGTCAGGGCCGCTTCGTACTGCGTAATGGCGTCGGAGTACCGCTTCAGGCCATAGTAGGTATCGCCCAGAGCGAGGCGATTGGTGATGTTATTCGGATCGTCCCGCACCACCTGCTCGTACTGGCTCAGCCGGCCCTGCATGATTTCCTGGTCAGTAGGCGGGCTGGCGGAGCCCTGCTGGCCGAGGTAATAGTAAGTCCCGAACGCCGCGATGGAGACGACCAACAGAATCGCGGACCAGAGAATAGCGCGATCAAGCAGCGCGCCCCGGAACGGGCCGGCTGCGCTCGGTAGTCGCTGTTTTAATCTTGCTATCATGGCTCTTCCACCTTGCTTGATAGTCAGACTAAGGCCTGTGAAATCTTTCACTTTCATCGTGCGCGAGCGCCGTTGGTCGCGCATGGATCGACCGTCATGCTTTTGGTACACGAGCGTCGCGGACAAGAGTGGGGTCTTCGGGCGCAGTTGAGGCGAGGCGTGGATGCAGGAGCGGCTGCGGGATACGGGCTAGCTGGCGGCCAACAGCTCAGAGTCTCGGTTCACGCCGAGGTGCACGG
>JBGQLF010001305.1:0-3435 GCA_041499985.1 Gemmataceae bacterium | reverse complement strand
CTATAATCACAGTTCCTGACACCTTCTACACCTTGTTGAACCGGTTCCCGTCCACTCTTCAAACAGGATGAGAATAAGTCCCTGAGTGGCCGAGGATCTCCTCTCGAACAGCCTCCTGAAATAGGGAGCAGCTCCCTTTGAGCATGCCAGCCACCTGTTCAACACGCGCGAACAGTGGCCCAGTCCAGGGAGTCTGCCCCCGTTTTCAACAGGCTGCTAACAATCGCACCCCTCCGACGAGGGAAGGCGCCCGCGGCGGAAGGCATGGTGGGACTCCTGTGCTGGTGGCGAGCAGAGAATCGCGGGAAGCGGTTCGTCCACGGCCCCAGACACAAACCACTTCTGGGGGGGAAGCGCTCGAACGCAGCTCTTGTCGCGTCGGGAGGAAGAGGCTCTCGGCTTCCTCGGTCTCTTCCTTTACAGCAAATCTGTTGCCAATTCAGCCCTGAGAAGCTGCCAAACACAACTTCTTGACCTTCAGGTTGTTACACCGCAGATTGGGAACGAGAGCAAACCAAGGGAGCAGAAGAGCGCGCCAGTCGCATGGCGTCGTTCTAGCCTCGCAGAGCAATTCTTACCCATTCCTAGCAGAACGTGCCGAAGCAGTAAGAGGCACGGTCTGCGCATTTTCCCCACGCGGGCCGGAACTCCGATTTCAGCTCCTCCGCGGAGTCAAGAGGGCAGAGGCACAGGCGGGTAGTCCTAATCCATCCCGGCTCAGGGATCCTCTACCCTGTCGAGACCGAATTGAGCGTTGCACCACTGCTCACACGCCGCCATGGCGCTCTCTGGCGACTCCGCCTCTTTCATGGCATACGGTTCGCCCTCGATGAAAACCTTCCAGTGCCAGAACCCACTCTCCTGGTCACGCAAGACGTGAAGCTCCACATTACCGAACTTAGCCGTATACAAGTCCTCACGAAGGTCGGACTTTTTCCACGGGACTTTCATCGGAGTACTCCTGCGGAGGTCAAACACGAGCCCATCCTCTGGGAAAGAAACTTGCCAGAGCGCACGATCAACCATCTTATGTCCGGCCGAGTCCTCGAAGCAACCAACTCTGGACCAGGCCGGACCAAGGGTACGTGTGTCCAGGAGAACAGCGCGCGCCGCCCGCGTTGGGATGGCGAAGTTCCCGCCACGATGGTGAAAACGCCCCCGGCACTCATCCCCATCAGCGGGTCCCTTCCTTGGGCCTTCTTCAAAGGTTATCACTTAAGCTCTTGAATTGCATTGGGTTCGAGCATTTTCTTCTCGTCCTTTGGCTTGGGCACAGGGCGTGCATAGAGTTCCTATTAGTGCAGGATCAAGAGGTCTCTTGATCCTGCACTAGGTCTTTGTGTATCAAGGAGTGCCGATGCACCCTCTTGTTGCGATGCGTCAGATTTCCGTATGGCTCGATGACCTGGCTCCTGAGCGGGGTGCCTTTGCCCATGCCGTGGAATGGGCCTCCTGCCTTGGCTTGCCCCTGCACGCGGTCACGTCGTCCCTGGGCGGCGTGTGCGCGGGAAGCTCCAGGAGCCCCGGAAAGCACCCGACGCCGTCCGGAGAGCCTGCATCGTGCGCTGTGTCAGCCGAGAAATTGGAGGCCTGTGCGGAGGTCTGTGCCCGGAAAGGCGTAAGCTGGGATGCCTGCGTGTTGGACGGGCCGTTGAACCTCGAGGTCGAGCACTTCTTGCGTCCCGTTGAACTCTGTGTCTTCGGGGATGTCCTCCTGCGTCCGCTCAAGGAAGAACTATTGCGGAGGTCGCTCTGGAGCCCACAAACCTCTGTCCTGGTTTGCCCACGAACCTGGAGGCCGTTCGCGCGCGCTCTGGTCCTAAACCAGCACGGGGAGTCAGGCAACAACTTCTTGGAAAGCGTTATCCAGTTGTGCTTGGCTTTCCGGATCACGCCCGTGGTGCTCACCGTGGCCCGTTCCGAAGGGAAAGCGCGGTGGCACCAGCAGTTCGCGGAGAAGACCTTTGCTGAGCATGGCCTACCGGCCTACTTCGATTTTGTGGTCGGGTACAACATCCGCACGGCCGTGGCGTCCGTGGCGTGCTGGCGGCGCTGTTCGCATGTCTTTGTCGAAAGGGGGAACGCCTCTACTTGGTGGCGGTGGTTGCGCGGGGATACAATGGAACGCTTACTTGGTCTCTCGGATTCGCTTACCTTTCTCGTACTCCCCAGTGGAAGGCCAGCGGTTCCATCCTCTGAAGATGCTTACGCGAACCAGACAGTCGGACAGGTGACAGGACCCCGGTGAACGACGCAAGAGCTAACGGATAAGGACTTTGCGGACACCGACGGTCGACCAACCTAAGTCTTTGGTGAGGTAGGATATGGGACAGCCAAGACTCGGCAGGAACTGGAAACGGTGGACGCTCTACTGGCTGGCTCCAGCAGGAGCAGCCGAGGAACCGGGAAGACTCGGCAGGAACTGGAAACGGTGGACGTTCTACGGCGTGCTCGCGGTTGGTGCCGTGGTTGGCAGTGGCTACTTCCTGATCCGAGACGCTTCCCTCGTGGAAGCCGACGTCCAGGAAACGAAGGCGGCAGCGGAGCATCCCAGCAGCGTCCGCGTCGAAGTGATTCACCCGCAGAAGGGAGGCATGGATCGCACGACGGTGCAACCAGGGACGGTCCAAGCCTTTGAATCCGTCCAGCTGTACGCGGGAGTCCCCGGCTATCTTAAGACCCTGAATGTGGACATTGGTGATCGCGTGCAACGGGGGCAGGTGCTGGCCAAGGTCGATGTCCCGGAACTGGAGAAGCAGGTCCAGCGGCATGCCTCGGCACTCGAACAGGCTCGCGCCCGGGTGCTGCAAATGAAGGCCCGCGTCGCCAGCACCCGAGCGGACTTGGAAGCGGCCAAGGCCGCGGTGGTGCAGGCCGAAGCCACCGTCAAGAGCCGGGTAGCCGAACTGCGGTTCCGCCAGCAGCAGCTCCAGCGCATGAAGGATCTGTTTGCCCTCAAAAGCATTGACGAGCGGATGGTCGACGAGAAGACCGAGCAACGGGACGCAGCCCAGGAAACCGTGCAGTCCGCAGAGGCGGCCGTGCTGACCTCCAAGGCCCAAGTGAACGCGGCGCTGGCCAAGATCCAGCAGGCCGAGGCCGATGTGGTGGAGGCCGAGGCCGATGTCAAGGTGGCCCAGGCCGAGCTCGAGAAGGCTCAGGTACTGGTCCAGTTCGCCACCATCGTGGCTCCCTTCGACGGGGTCATCATCCAGCGCAGCTTGTTCCCCGGCGATTTTGTCCGGGCCGCAACCGAGGGCGGCACGCACACCCCGCTGCTGACCGTGCACCGTACCGACCGCATGCGGGTCGTCGTCCAGATCCCCGATCGCGATGTTCCGTATTGCGACCCAGGGGATCCGGCGGTGGTCGAGATCGATGCGCTACCGGGGAAGAAGTTCCCGGCCAAGGTTTCCCGGATCGCCCAGTTCGAGG
>JBGQLF010001304.1:0-3442 GCA_041499985.1 Gemmataceae bacterium | reverse complement strand
TCTCCCCCGAATGGGCGATCCGTTTCAAGCCCTCCGCGTACAGTTCCGCCCGCCGCTCTGGCGGCACCCGCATCAGCGCGCTCAGGGCGATCCCCAGCAGGTTCTCGCCGCTGGCGTACTGCTCGGCGTCCAGCGCGGGCAGGCCAACATAGGCGTAGTCGAAGCGCAAAATACGATGCTCCCAGAATTGCTCCTCATAAGAATCCCAGCCGATGCCGTCCAGCCCCACACGCAGGAACAATCCGATCGGCAGCACGGGCAGCTGCAAGTCACGGCGCACCTGGACATAGTACTCGAACATGCGGGGCCGTAGTGCTGCGGCGCTGGGACGCGTCTCCACTTCGACGTGGACCAGCGCCACCAAGTCGGTGACATCCGGCCGCGGCGGCGGAGCACCAGGGCGCAACCGCAGCTTCGCCACGAGGTCGAGTTGCCGCTTCTCGCCCTGCGGCGGCGCCAGGAACAGCTCCTTGTCCAGCCAGTCGATGTCGCGGAACACGAAGCGCGCGGCCCAGGCGGGGAAGAAACAGAGGAAGAATTGCTCGAAGAATTCTTTCAGCAGAACCTTCAGACGCTGGTCGTGATCGGGCGGCAGCGGCTCGGGCATGCTTGGCTTTCTCTTGGCGGTAGGGCTGCAAACACGTCCTCTCAGGCAGACATTTGCTGTCTTTGCAGCACGACGCTCACCGCCGCCAGGCCCGCGTCACCCGGGTGTTGGAGTGGTACTCCCAAACCTCTTGCCCCGCGCCGTCCAGTTCGATGGCGCGGTTCTGGTCCATGGACGTGACCAGCGTATGCCCATCGGGCAGGCGAAGCGCGGCGACCGGCTGGCGCACATACGCCTGCCAGACGATGCGGCCGGCGGCGTCGTGCTCCACGACGCAGTGGTTGTGCAGCTGCGGCACCAGCACATGGCCATTGGGCAGCACATCGATGCGGCCTCCCGAGGTATGCACGATGACCGGAAAGCTACGCAGCTCTTTGCCCGTGGCGTCCAAGCGCACGAAGCGTTGCGCCATGGTGACGCAGGCGATGTCTCCGTTGGGCAGCTTCTGCGCCCGCATGATCCCTTCGCCCTCTGGGCGGACGTAACTAAACACTTCCTGGCCGTCCCGGTCCACCTCCAGCAACTGGCTTTCCGTGGCGATGAAGGTGTTGCCATTGGGTAGCCGTTGGGCCATCAGCGGCACGAGCACTTTTCGTTCCCAGAGGAGGTCGCCCTTCTGGTTGCGCTCGGTGATGCGATTGCTGTTCCGCTCGGTCACCAGGACCCGATTGCCCGGCAGCCACTGGGCATCCAGCGGGAATTGCAAGCCGTCCATCTGCCAGCGCGGCTGCTTGTCCGCGTCCAACTCCATGATCCGCCCCAGGTCCAGCAGCACCACCAACGTGTAGCCGTGCGACCGTGGCGTTTCGGTCAGCTTGGCCAGATCCACGGTGGCTCCGTGTTGCTTCCACCAGGCGGTCCAGGCATCGCGCCGTTTGCGCCGGGCGGCCGGGTCATTGCCCGGGAGCGCCAGCGGGGCCTGCTCCTCCGCCACGCGATACAGGAAATCCTCCGCCTGATACGCGGATGCGGGCGGCAGCTGCGTGAGCAGATCGATCAACACCGGCAGCGCGTCTTTGTCCCGGCGGCCAGCCAAAGCCAGGGCGACATGCAGGCGCACGCCCGGCGCGGGATCTTTCAGCAGCTCGCGCACCGACGGCAGCACCTCGGCGACCCCAGCGCGGCAGAAGGCTTCCGCGGCGGCGATGCGGCGCACCTCGATCGGGTCGGCCAGCGCCGCCAGCAGGGCCTTGTCCGGCTTGCCCTCGCGGAGGGCCAGTGCGGCCAGCGTGGCCTGGACTTCGTCGGCCACCAGATCGGCGTCGGCAAAGGGGAGATAGGCGAGCAGCGCCTCGGCGGCGCCGGCTGGCTTGCGGGCCGCCACAAGCCGGGCGGCGGCGGCCGGCAAAGCGGTGTTGTGGTCCTTGGCAATGAGCCGCAAGCATTCCTCGGCCCGGCGAGCCACTTCCAGGTCGGAGTCCAGGACGGCCGGACGTAGAAATGCCGCCACTGGGATGCCCCGGGCCGTCAGGTCGAACGAGGCCCGCTCGCGGACTTTGAACGAGTTGTCACCCAGCTGCCGAACCCAGATCTGGATCTTGTCGCGCTCACCGTCGGTCAGCGTGCGTTTGCGGAAGAAGTCCAGCAAAGAGGGACCGTCGGTACCCAGACCGGCAGCCTTGAGCAGTTGCTCGTCGGCTGCCACGGGATTGGGGTCGGCGGCTCTGGCCGAGTAGCCCAGGAGCAGTGAGCCCGTCGTGATCCACAAGACGGCGTGACTCCAGCGCATAGTACCATCCTTCTCCGAAGGCTATCGCGGACTCGGGGGCCTCGCAACCCTTGCGGCACCCGGCTTCTATCGTACCAAGATTCCTTCGCTACTGCGGCAGGAATTTGCTCCCGGGTGCCGCACCTGGGAGAGATCCCTATCCAGACACGGGATCGCCGCGGCTTGGGACGGCCGATATTGGAATCTTCTGCCGCCCAGATCGCCCAGCTCCCCCAAGGGGGCCACTCCCCAGCTAAGTTTGCCACCGTAGAAAGAATCTTGGCAAACCGTGATGGCATTCCCCTCGCTTTGGGCAGTACTCCAGTAGGGCCGAACAAATGCAAGCCAACGAGCGCTGAAGAAAACTCGCTCGGCCCAGGATGGGACAGAGTCAGTTGAAGAGGTCCCCCGAGAAACGAAACCCAACCCTTGCTTTCACACCCGTTGGTGGCAGCCATCCCCTTGGCGCAGCCGATGCGCAGATCGGTTGCCCATTGACGCTTCAGGAGATCGATCATGTTCCGCGTCCTTTCCAAACTGCTGGTCAAGTCCTTCGCGAACACCAAGAGGCAGCCCCTCCGCCCGACACCGCGCTTGAGTCTGCAAGTGGAAGCCCTGAAGGAACGTTCGCTGTTGAACGCGGCTTTCCTCCTGAGCCACTCGATGCCGGTCCACCTGAGCCAGAGCGATGCCATCGTGCATTTGCAGCCGATTGACGGTGAGGTGCACGTTTTCGGTTTTTCCGGTCAGAACATCGGCTTCGGCACCATCTGGCAGCTGTTGCCGCCGGCCACAGATGGCAGCGCCGCCGCTGGCTCTGGTAACAATACAGGTCTGTTGGTCGGAGGCGGAGACTCGGGCACCAGCAGTGACCCGTTGCCGCTGAGCGGTGGAGCCACGGGCTCCGGCAGCAATACGGGCCTGTTGACGACGAGCGGAAGCGGAGTCCTCGGCTCCGGAATGGGCGACAGCGGTGCCGACACCACCGTCGCCGACAGTCGTCAGGAGATCATCGTCCTTGGCATTGGTCTGCATCACGGAGGCGTTGAAGTCTTCCGTACAGGCGGGAGGGTTCTAAATAGCCGTGCGTGAATCCGTAGCGTGGCCCCCACCCCGCTTGCCGGGGT
>JBGQLF010001303.1:0-3449 GCA_041499985.1 Gemmataceae bacterium | reverse complement strand
TGTGAAGCTCTTGGACGTCCTTCCCAGGGCAGCCCTTGACCGGGCGGACACCTACCAAACCCTGATCGGTCACTTGGACCATGAAAACCTGGCGGTCCGGGGACTGGCGTTCTGGCACCTGGCGAACTTGGTACCTGAACTGGCGAAGAAAACCCGGTACAACCCGCGCGACGGAGCCGAACAGCGCCGGCCAAGCATCGAACAATGGAAGAAACTGATCCCGAAGGATACAGTACCTGTCAAACTCGCCTCTGGCCCAGGTGTCAGGTAAGGCCGCACCTGATCTTGCTTGTTATTTGAGACTTACGAAGGAAAAATGGTAGCCCACACCAAAGAAATTCGTGCAGTCGGACATCTCCGGAAATGTATCGACGAGTGTTCCTTGAATACTATCCGGCACAATGGGAGTGGGGTTGTCCTGCCTCCAGCAGCCGAAGCTTGAGCCCTGCTGCGGTTCGACCGCACAAAACTCGTGATACACCAAGCTGCCCGTGGCTACGATTTGATTGGTCTGAATAACATTGATCGCATGCGGACTGCAATCTATGCCAACATCTGATGCAATATCGACTTGTTCCTCGGAAATAGCAGGACCAAAAGCCAGAGTCGATGTCGGGATACCATAGCCTGTCGCCTCTTGGCAGAAATCAGCAGCAAAATTGCCGCAATTATAGGTCTGTGCATCATACTTATTCTGAGGCGTGTCGAAAGTAGGCAGCAGACCAAGTATCGTATCCCTTCTATCCTCCGATCCTACGGGCGGCAGCGATCCTGCCGGGAAGACCGGCAATTCCAAACCTTCCGCTCCCGATCCCGCCGCCTGTGCCCAAGCCGCCTGCGGCTGCAGCATGACTCCCGCCGCCGCCAGCCCCACGATCCAGGTCAGCCTGGCTCTCCTCAATTCAACACAAGCTTCCTCTCTCATAAATCCTCCCTGATTTGCCTGACCCAGTGCGCTCACGGGCTGTTTCCGAGCCTGTAGCGCCTGAGTCGATTCTACACCTCTTTTGTGACAGTTTTATGACAATCTTGATATTTATTATTAACTGCTCCGTGCCCGATTCACTCCACCCCATTCTCAAAGCAGCCGTCCCGTTTCGCCTGTTCATCGCGGCAGACTGGCCATGCCCCGCCCTATTCCTGACACGGGAAACGTTCGCCGGAGGTCGGGATCTCCCCTACCCCGGCACTTCGCGGTCGAACTGGGTGGAGGAACCGCCACCGAGCTGAGCGATGTGCTGGCGGCAACCCATTAGCGATGTACTGTCGGTCCGCAGCTAAGTCCCTTGTGATCAACCGTTTACGACAGGAAGGGCGTGGCCCGTTGGATTGAGCCTATTTTTTCTGACAGGATCGGCCGTCTCGCGCATTTTCTCTAATGTTCCCTTTCGGCTCGCCGGTTTGCCTCCCTTGCGACTCTGGACACACGCTGATGAAGGCGAACCCACGGCCCACCCGACCCCGAGGAACTGGCAGCCTTCGCCCCTGGAACACTCGACGAGGCCGACGCCTGGGCCGTCGCCGATCTTCTCCCAACGTGCGCGGCCGGCCGCCAAGCGACCGCCAGAAAAGAGTCTCGGGACCGTGTCGGCCCGCGGGCCGGGCCGGGAGATAACACAATGGAGCGTCTGGCTTCTGCTCAATAGTGACCACTAACGCCAACGGCAAACCCGACAACGCACATGCCTGGCAAAGCGCCAGATAAGTGATGCAATGCATGACTTGATCCGCTCGGAGACTTGATCCGCCCTGACGTCGCGGCACGGCAGAAGGGCCCGCCGTCACCCCCTTGAAGGAGCTTGAACGTCATGTCCACACGTCTGACCGGTCGTGCACTCATCAGCATGCTGTCAATGGCCCTGATCACCGGCTTCGTGCTGAGCGGGGAAAGCCATGCCCAGCAGAAGAACAGGGCGACTCCGAAACAAGACCAAAAGAGAGCGGCGGATGAACTCAAGAAGGCCGCCAACCAGGAAATCAAGGGCAGGGAAGCCGAAATTCTGAAGATGGCCTACATCTACCTGGCGATGGCCAACCACAACTACGCCGGGCACCGCGGCAAGGCCATGAACCAGATTCAGGCCGCCATCGAGATTCTCGACGCCAGCATTATGAAGAATGGCACAAAAAAACAGAAAGCAGTGGCGCTCAAGGAAGAGATCGACGCGGCTCGGGCCAAATTCCTCGCCCAGAACCAGGCCAAGGTTCATGAGCCGCAGGTCCTCTCGAATATCCAGATGACGGAAGCTCACCGGCTGATCCAGAGCATCAAGCCCGGCCTGGTCGCGTTGAATCAGCCCGCCGTGACCGAGCACGTTAAGAAGGCCCTCCAGGAAATCGACATCTCCCTGAAGATGCATTAAGCCCTTGGACGTCGTTTACTCCCCCTACCATCGAGTCCTCTGCCGCTGGGAAACCGGTCATCCTGACACTAAATGCCACAAGTAAGAAGGGACTTTCTCTATGTTCGCGAAACTGGCTCGAATTCGCTCGCTCTTCGGCCGCCGAAACCAACCCCGGCAAGGTTACCCGGGCCGCAAACTGTGCCTGGAGGTGCTGGAGAACCGGATCGCACCAGCCACCTTCATCAATCCCGCTGGCGGCGACTGGTTTGTTGCCACCAACTGGAGCGGTGGACAGATTCCAATGGCAGGAGACGACGTCACGATTCCCGCTCTGGCCGGTCCCGTTATTTACAGGTTTTCGTTCGGGAGCGGCCTTCCTAAGACCATCAACAGCCTGTTGTTAGACGGTACATTAGAACTCCACAATGCGTTGGACGTGGCTACGTCCGTGGACGGAAGCGGAATGGTTACTCTGAATGGGGGCACGCTCGGCCGCGCGACCGTAGCCAAAAACATAACAATATCCGGGTCCGGACCCGCGCCCGGAATCTTGGACGGCATAACGCTTAACGGCCACCTGGTGGTGAGAGATTCCATCGGGGTTGGGGTGGTGGTCACCAGTTACACTCAAACTGCCAAGGGGACACTTGAAGTACAAATCGGGAACTCGTCCGCGATCACTCCGTTCCCCCGGATTCAGGTTACGCCAGGAGGTGTGGTTCGCCTCGCCGGTACATTGACGGCCACTTATGTCAACTCCTTTATTCCCTCAACGGGACAACGGTTCTGGGTCATAGGTCCTGGTGGGGTCGGCGTCTCTGTGACCGGCACCTTCAACCCCGTGGTTGGCGGCGCTGCCGTATATCAAGGGCCGAATGTATTTCTGGACTTCACGGCTCCACCACCGCCGTCGCCACCGCCGCCGGTTCCACCGCCGGGTTACAGCCCGGCGCAGATCAAGAAAGCCTACGGTATCGACAAAGTTCCGTTGGGAAAGAACAACATGCCATTGGTAGCCCTTCACGACGGTAGTTATGATTCCTACTATGCTAGAGGCTAATGGCGCGCAGGAGTACCTCGGCCGACGCACCCGCGTGGCTGGCT
>JBGQLF010001302.1:0-3458 GCA_041499985.1 Gemmataceae bacterium | reverse complement strand
TCTGCCTTGTGGGTTAGGATTCCGATCCTGACGTCAGGATCGGAATCCTAACCCACAAGGCAGAACTCGACTGGCTACGGTATAGCGGGCGGCCCCAGCTTGTCCGGCCTTCCCGGGCCCTGGTAAAATGCGCCCCAGGAACTCAGGACCAATGCCAGGACCGGACAATAGCGGCCATCTGGCCCAGGTCGCTGAAAGGACAGGAAACCGTGATGCCCTCACCCTTTCCGGGGATGAATCCCTTTCTGGAACAAGAGGACGTTTGGCATGACTTCCACGAACGGTTTTGCCCGCTGGTGGCGGAACTGCTGACGCTCCAGGTTCGCCCTCATTACATCGTCAAGATCGATGAGCACATCTACATCCATGAGCTTCCCCCGGAGTCGCGCAAGTTCCTTGGTCGGTCGGTTGATCTGGTGAGCGTTTCTTTTGTGAAAATCTGCGACCGCGTCCGCCGACAGCTGGTAACGGTGATCGAATTATTGAGTCCGTCGAATAAGAAGCCAGGCCCGGACCGCGAGCAATATATTGCGAAACGATTGCAGGTTCTCACCAGCCCCGTCCATTTCGTGGAAATCGACTTGCTGCGGGGTGGGCCACGCCTGCCGCTGAGCGATTTGGCGGTCTGTGACTACTATGCGCTGGTCAGCCGGGGCGAGAAACGCCCCGATGCGGGCAGTTGGCCCCTTGGGATGCGCGACCCATTACCTACGATCCCGATCCCGTTGCAGACACCCCATGCCGATGCCCAGCTCGACTTGCAGCAGGTCCTGCACCGGATCTACGACGCCGCCGGCTACGAAGACTATATCTACCAGGGCCAGCCCCAACCTCCCTTGTCTGCTGAAGAAGCCGCCTGGGCTACCCAATTCGTTCCGAAGCCAAGGGATTAGTTCCGTAGAACTCGCCTCGATCCAACCTGCCCCCGCAGAGGGCAACGGTCATGCCGCAGTATCGTCTGGGAATCGACATCGGGGGCACGTTCACCGACGCCATCCTCCTCGACGAGGGCACCGGCAAGATTTGGATCGGCAAGGTCTCCACCACCCCAGCCGACCCGTCGCGCGGCTTCATGGAAGCGGCGTCTCGCCTGCTGCAACAGGCCGGCGTCGAACCCCGGGCGGTGGGCACCGTCGTGCACGGAACCACCGTGGCCACCAATGCCATCATCGAAGGGAAGCTCGCCCGAACCGGGTTCGTCACCACGGAAGGCTTCCGCGACCTGCTGGAAATTGCTCGCCAGGTCCGGCCCACACTGTACGACCTCCTCTTCGAGAAACCTCCGCCGCTCGTCCCGCGCTATTTGTGTTTCGGGGTTTCGGAGCGGCTCGATGCCCAAGGACAGGTATTGCGATCACTCGATGAAGAGTCCGTGCGCCGTGTGGCGGAGCAGCTGCGCCGGGAAGGGGTCGAAGCGGTCGCCGTCTGCTTGCTCCACGCCTACGTGAACCCGAGCCATGAGCAGCGCGTGGGAGCCATCCTGCGCGAAGTCTTCCCAGAAGTTGTCCTCTCGCTCTCGTCCGAGGTGGCGCCGGAGTTTCGGGAGTACACGCGCGCCAGCACCACGGTCCTCAACGCTGGCATTCAGCCCGTGGTGGAGCGCTACCTCCGCAACATCGAAACGCGCCTGCGCGAGGCGGACGTGCCTGCGGAGTTGCTGGTGATGCAAAGCAGCGGCGGCGTCTTCAGCGCCAAGGCGGCTCGTGCCAAGCCGGTTTTCATGGTCGAGTCGGGTCCGGCCGCGGGCGTCATGGCGGCCAGCCATCTCGGCAGCACGCTCGGCCATCCGGACGTCATCTCCTTCGACATGGGCGGCACGACCTCCAAGGCCGCCCTTATCCAGGGCGGCAAGCCTCGGGTTACGAAAGAATACGAAGTCGGGGCCGTCGCCCGTGCTGCCGGCGGCGGTGGCACGGGAGGCTACCCCCTCCGCACGCCGGTGATCGACCTGGTCGAAATCGGCGCCGGCGGCGGCTCCCTCGCCTGGATCGATTCCGGTGGTAGGCTGCGCGTGGGACCAGCCAGCGCGGGGGCGGACCCCGGTCCGGCGTGCTACGGCAAGGGGGGACGGGAACCCACGGTCACCGACGCCAACCTCGTTCTGGGACGCCTCAATCCCCAGTTCTTCCTGGGGGGCGAGATGGAACTGGACGTCGCGCGTGCGCGAGCGGACATCCGGGAACAGTGTGCCCGTACCCTCAGCATGGATGTCGTCGAGGTTGCGCATGCGATCATGGAGATCGCCAATGCGGCCATGGTCAATGCGCTGCGCCTCGTGTCCGTGCAGTGCGGCTACGATCCCCGGGAGTTTACGCTCATCGCCTTTGGCGGCGCCGGACCATTGCACGCCAACCGGCTGGCGGCGGAGACCGAGATGGCCAGCACCATCATTCCGCTGAGTCCCGGCCTGACGTCGGCGCTCGGCCTCCTGATTACGGACCTCAAGCACGATTATGCCCAAACGCTGCTGCAACGGGCGGATCGTCTGGATCTGTCGGCGATCGAGGCGATTTACCATCAGCTGATGGAGGAAGGACGGAACACCCTGCTGCGTGAAGGGCTGGCTCCCGCAGAGATGACGTTCCTGCGCCAGGTGGAATTGCGGTATGTGGGACAAAGCTTCGAATTGACGGTGCCGTTGCCCGCCGGCACGGTTGGGCCGCAGGCGGTCGCCCAGGTGTTGGAATCCTTCCATCGCGAACACGACCGTGCTTACGGCTACAGTGCCCCGGACGAACCGGTTGAATGGGTCAACCTGCGGGTGACGGCGGTCGGTTCGATCGCCAAACCACGCCTGCGCGAGTGGGCGGACAACGGCCAGCCCGCGGCAGCCGTCGCCGAGGCCCAGAAAGCCAGCCGATCCGTCTACTTCGCCGAGGCCAACGGCGCCGTCGCCTGTCCCATTTATGATCGGTACCGGTTACGTCCCAGTTGGGTGGTTGAGGGACCTGCCATCGTCGAAGAATTCGATTCGACCACGGTGATTCACCCGGGATACCGTGCTCTCGTGGACCGGTTCGGCAACCTGGTGCTGAAACGATGAGTGCAACCGCGTTCGGGTCGCCTGGATCAGCTTACCGGCGCGGGAGCGGATTCCGTAGCGAGCCGAATAGGCTGAAGTAGCCATGACCGAAGAAGCCCAGCAAAGGGCCAAGGGCCATCAACGCCGAGGGATTCCGGCCCATCTGGCCATACACCGGTACCAGGGCGGCCAACACTTTCCACTGCGCACGTGTGATGGTACAGTACCAGGGCAAGGCCACGGCCAGGTCCGCGTTTTCTGTCCTGCTGGAGGAGGACTGCGACTGCTCGTTCATCAGTTCGCTCACCCAAACGTTATTACCCCGGCACGTTTCATCGTGCCCGGCATCATATAGTCCCGCTGTTGGAGTTCTGCCTTGTGGGTTAGGATTCCGATCCTGACGTCAGGATCGGAATCCTAACCCACAAGGCAGAAC
>JBGQLF010001301.1:0-3461 GCA_041499985.1 Gemmataceae bacterium | reverse complement strand
CCCCGGGGTGATTCTTCCGCGCGAGGGGCTACCCCGGTTGGGGCCACTGCCGGCTCAACCAAGGCTGGTTCGGCGGGAGTTGGGGGAAGAGGCCTGGGCCTTGCCTCGACGGCAGGAGCCAAAGGAGGAGGCTTGGGCCTTGCCTCGACGGCGGGAGCCGAAGGAGGAGGCTCCTGCTGGGGAGTCAGTCCCAGCTGCTCCGCGATTCTTTGCCAATGTTCCCGCTGGATTTGATCGTCGTCTTTCATAAGCATCTACCCGGTGCCCGTACTGGCCTGAGTCCCATCGTGCCAACCATTATACCAAACAGGCGAAGTTTCGCTGCGCAAAGACGCTTTTGATCGCCACCTGCGGGTCCAGCCGTCGCGGTCATTCCGGGGGTATTTCCAGGTCGTTCGCGCGCTCGCGAGCCGCAATCGTACAGCTTTTGAGCGTTCTGGCTTTGCCTTTTCGCGGTCGGTGCGTGAAACTGAGTGATCTTGGCCTTCCTGACATCGATTCCTGGAGTCTGCCCGTGGCAGAAAAACCCTCCGCCCAGCTGCAACGGCATTTCGGCCTGGTCCAGGCGACTGCCTTGAATGTGACCATGGTCGTCGGCGCCGGCGTGTTCATCACGATTCCACTCATGCTCAAGGAGCTTCCAGGCCCCTATGCCTTGCTCGGCTGGTTGGCGGCCGGCGTCCTGATGCTGGTCGATGGCATGATCTGGAGCGAGCTCGGCGCCACTTTGCCCGGCTCCGGAGGGTCGTATCTCTACCTGCTGGAATGCTATGGCCGAGAGCGCTGGGGCCGCTTGCTGGCCTTTCTGTTCATCTGGCAATTCCTGCTCAGCGGACCCCTCGAAATCGCGTCGGGACTGATCGCCATCCACCAGTTCTCCAATTACCTCAGTCCCGACTTCGCCAAGTTCAACGAGCAGCATACCTGGAAACTAGTCTTGTCGGAGCAGGCGGATTTGGCGATCTCATTCAGCCCCTCGCGCGGGCTTGCCTTCCTGTTGGGGATCGCGATCCTGTTCCTGCTCTATCGCCGCATCTCCAGCCTGGGCGTGTTAACCGTGACCTTTTGGCTCGGCGTGCTAGCGGTAATCGCCTGGCTGCTGCTCGAGGGCTGGCCACGTTTCAACGCGGACGTGGCCTTTGACTTCCCCACGCGCGATGTCTTCGCGGGTCCGGGGGATTTCGGGAAGCGTCTGGGAGCGGCCATGATCCTGGCGATGTACTCCTATCTCGGCTATTACAACATCTGCTATATCGGCGATGAAGTCCGCGATCCGGGGCGCACGATACCGCGCTCGATCCTACTCAGCGCCGTGCTGGTGATGGGGCTGTTCCTCGGCCTGCACCTGGCCATGCTCGGAACGATTTCCTGGCGCCAGGTCCCGACCGACCAGGATACCTACAGCCTGGCCGCGGACTTCATGCGGCACCTCCACGGCGACTGGGCGGCCACGCTGGTAACGTTGCTGCTGATCTGGAGCTGCTTCGGATCGGCGTTCGCAGGCTTGCTGGGGTACTCGCGGATTCCTTATGGCGCGGCCCACTACGGTCACTTCTTCGCCGTACTCGGGCGCGTGCACCCGGTGCACCTCATTCCGCACGTGTCGTTGCTGCTGATCGGCGGACTGACACTGTTCTTGAGCTTCTTTGACTTGCAAAACGTGATCAACGCCCTGATCACGACGCGGATCCTCGAGCAATTCATCGGTCAAATCGTCGGCGTCGTGTTGTTACGGCGGCATCAGCCGGAGCGGGTGCGGCCCTACAAGATTTGGTTCTATCCCGTGCCGTGCGGGCTGGCGTTGGTGGGCTGGTTGTATATGTACTTGGCGGCGGGCTGGTTGTTCATCGGCCTCGGTCTCGGCACGCTCTTGCTGGGAGTCGGCGTGTTCGTGCTCTGGTCGTCTTGGACGGCGCGCGGGACGTCAGCCACCGAGTGACAGCAAACTAACGGAAAGCACGATCCCATCAGGGGGCTGACGCTCCCCGCTCTCCAACCAGTGTCTTTTTTCCGTTTGCGTGATCGGGCAACACCCCGCATAATGAGCGAAACTCTCCACTCGGCGCTCATAACCAGGGTATCCACCCTCTAGACTTGGAGAAACAATGCGACGCTCGCGAGCTTCCCTTTCGCTGCTGACTGTACTCGTGCTGCTGGTCCCGCTGGCCGCTCCGGCAGCTTCTCCTTCCGCCGACTATCGCCCCGATCCCAAATCGGTGCAGCGCTATGGCCCGGCCTATCGCTATCCGCAGGCCGGCTGGATTGTGCTCCATATCGAGGGTGAGCCGTATGAGCGCGGCTACCAGCATGGTCGCCTGCTGTCTTCCGAGATCGCCGCTGCCGTTAAGGGAGCGGCCATCTTCCTCAATCATAAGGCGCCGACGGAAGGCTGGAGCCAGACGCGCTCCCTCGTGAACGCCTTGTTCGCACGGCGCTATGACAAGGAATTCCTCGAAGAGATGAAGGGCATCGCCGACGGCGCCGCCGAGGCCGGCGCCCGCCTCGAGAATCGGCCGATCGACCTGGTGGATATCATTGCTTACAACGCTTGGCCCGAAATCGAAACACTCGACTCCGCACTGGAGGCGACTCCGAACGGCCTGGAAGGGATCCGCTTTCCGCATCAGCAGCCGCGGGCGATGCCGGCGCCCAAGCCCATGCACTGTAGCGCCTTCGCGGCCACCGGTCCTGCCACGGCCGATGGCAAGATCGTCTTCGGCCACATCACCATGTTTGGCCTGTATCCGTCGTACTTTTACAACGTCTGGCTCGACGTCAAGCCGGCCAAAGGACACCGGGTGCTGATGCAGAGCTACCCCGGCGGTATCCAGAGCGGCCTGGATTACTACATGAACGATGCCGGTCTGCTCGTCTGCGAAACCACCTTGGCCCAGACGCGCTTCGACATCACCGGCATGAGCCTGGCCTCGCGCATTCGCCAGGCGTTGCAGTATGCCGACAACATCGACAAGGCGGCGGAAATCCTCAAGAACGGCAACAACGGCTTGTATACCAACGAATGGCTGCTGGCGGATGTCAAGACGAACGAGATCGCCATGTTCGAGCTGGGCACGCACAAGAGCCGGCTGTACCGCAGCAGTCGCGGTGAGTGGTTCGGCGGCACCGAAGGGTTTTACTGGGGCTGCAATAACACCAAAGACCTGGAGGTACGCCTGGAGACCATCGCCAGCGTGAAGGATCGGCCGGCGAACATGGTGTTCGCTCCATCGGATCGCGACAAGACGTGGGTGCGGCTGTACCAGCAGTACAAGGGCCGAATCGACGCCAACTTCGGCAAGCTGGCGTTCACGACGCCGCCGCTGGCCGCCTACCATTCGCTCGACGCCAAATTCACGACTACGGACCTGGCCAAGGAACTCAAGAGCTGGGCGCTGTACGGTCCGCCGCTGGGGCGCACCTGGCAGCCGTCGCAGGATGAACGGCAGCGTTTTCCGGAGATT
>JBGQLF010001300.1:0-3469 GCA_041499985.1 Gemmataceae bacterium | reverse complement strand
GTTCGTCCTGGGGGTGCTGCTGAGCCTCTATATCTCCGCCCAGGTTGCGCACCCGCTGGAACGACTGGCCCGGGAAGCCATCGGCATCGGGCAGTTGCGCTTCGAGGCCCAACCGGTGGCTCATTCACTCGTTCTGGAAGTGGATCGCTTGGCGGAAGCCACGGAAGAGATGAAGATCGGCCTGCGCTCGTTTCAGAAGTATGTCCCTGCCGATCTGGTGCGCAGTTTGATGGCCTCGGGGCAGGAGGCTCGCTTGGGAGGCGAACACCGCACGGTAACGGTTTATTTCGGCGACATCGTCAATTTCACGGGCATCTCGGAGGCACTTACACCCGAGGTCCTGGTCGAGCATTTGAGCGAGTACCTGAACGCGCTCAGCGAGCAGATCCGCGAGACCGGCGGTACCGTCGATAAGTACATCGGCGACGCGATCATGGCTTTCTGGGGCGCCCCGGCGCGGACCCCGCAGCACGCCTTGGGGGCTTGCACCGCCGCCATCCGCAATCAGCAGCAACTGGTAGCGCTGCGCCGCGAATGGCAGGCCAAGCACAAGCCGCAGTTCGCCACGCGCATCGGCCTGAACACCGGCGAAGTCGTGGTCGGAAACATCGGCAGTGAGGCCCGCCTGAATTACACCGTCATCGGCGATGCGGTCAATTTGGCCAGCCGGTTGGAAGGACTAAACAAGTATTACGGCACCGCGATCCTTGTCAGTGAGCGCACCTACCTCGAAGCCAGGTCTGGCGTCGTGGCCAGGCCCATCGACCTGGTGTCGGTCAAGGGCAAGGCCGAGGCTGTGCTGGTGTACGAACTGCTGGGGCTTCGGGGAGAGGTGAGTCCGGAGGAGGAAGACCTGGTGGACCTCTGCACGCGGGCCCTGGAGCGCTACCGCCAGCAGGACTGGGAACGAGCAATCCACCTGTTCGAGGAAGTGCTCTGGCGTCGCCCGGAGGATGGCCCGGGGCAGTTGCTGCTCGGCCGTTGCCGGATCTATCAAGAAGAGCCCCCAGGTTCCGATTGGGACGCCGTCCATCACATGGACTCCAAGTAACGGCTCACCAATCACAGACTGTTTATTGATCCTCAGAAAAGGAATGGCCGGGGACGAGCGGCCCGCCGGCATAAAACCGGCGGCTCGTGGACGACAGTACTTTCTGCCTCGATTGCCGTTTTGCGCTGATCTTTCCTTGGCCTTTCAGGCTCCTTCGCGTAAGCTGGTCTTTTGTCTCCTCCTGCATTCGCCAGGTGGTCGGCCGTGCATAAGCGCGAGGTGGTTCGTAATGAATGGTTCGTGGCAAATCAAGGTCTATGATCGCCAGCAGCTGGTCTACTCCGGCGAAAGCACCGGAATCGTCGAGCTCGGACGTCAGACCGACGATTCGGAACAGGCATACTCGCAGGAGCAGGAATCGGGCTGCCTCCGCATCGTCATCGCCCAGTTGAACGAAGATAGTGTGTCGCGCCGGCATGCCTTGCTCGAACCCCTTCCCGATGGCCGAGTACGCGTGAAAAATGTCAGCGCCAAACTGCCCATCGGTCTACCGGACGGCGGCCGGCTCAAGATCCGCGAATCGTGTGAGGTGTGCCTGCCGACGCTGTTGACCTTCGGAAACAAGACCGTGCGGATCCAGGGCGCGGACGAGGGGGAGCCCGAGCAATTGCAGGTCCTGGCGGAAGCGACGCATGCTCCCGGCCAGGTGGCAGGCGCGTCGTTTAAGCTGCCGAGCTTCGCGTTGCCCAGCGCCGCCGAGATGGATGTGGAAGCCTTGGTACGCTGGCTGAGGGAGGCGATGGATGTGCTCCACAGTGCCGCGGCGTCGTCGGATTTCTTTAGCCGGGCCGCCGAGGCCGTCGTGAACATGGTGGGCATGGATTCAGGCCGCGTCTTACTCTGCGAAGAGGGTAATTGGAAGGTGGAGGCCATGCGCACGGCGCCGCATCTGGAACGCGCGAGCGACTGGCCACCCAGCCGCCAGGTCTTGAACCGGGTGCGGCAAGAGAAGAGGACCTTCTGGAAAACGCCGGGCCATAACGACTTGCAGGCTGTGGAGGGCGTCAGCTTGGTCGGCATGGCCGCCGTTGTGGCCGCCCCGATCCTCGATCGGCATGGCCAGGTGATCGGGGCCCTCTATGGCGATCGGCGGTTGAATAGTCGTTCCGTCTGCCCACCGCACGTCACCAAGCTGGAAGCGATTCTGGTAGAACTGCTGGCGAGCGGCGTGGCGGCGGGATTGGCCCGCATCGAGCAGGAACAGGCCGCCGTGGCCGCGCGGGTGCAATTCGAGAAGTTCTTCACGCCGGAGCTGGCGCGCGAATTGGCCGTCAATCCCGATCTGCTCAAGGGCCGCGACTGCGAGGTGACCCTGCTCTTCTGCGACATTCGCGGCTTCAGCCGGATTAGCGAACGCCTCAGCCCCGCCGAAACGGTCGAGTGGGTCAGCAATGTCATGGAGACGCTGTCCGATTGTGTGCTGGCCCATCGCGGCGTGCTGGTCGATTATATCGGGGATGAAATCATGGCCATGTGGGGCGCGCCCGAGAAGCAGGCGGATCACGCGCGCATGGCCTGCCGCGCCGCCCTGGATATGATAGCGGCTCTGCCGCAGCTGAACGAACGCTGGCAACCGCTGTTGAGTGAGCCGACCAACCTGGGCATCGGCATCAACAGCGGGCCGGCCCGGGTCGGCAACACCGGTTCGGAACGCAAATTCAAGTATGGACCTCTGGGGAACACGGTCAATTTGGCGAGCCGCGTACAGGGTGCGACCAAATACCTGAAGGCGCGTCTCCTGGTGACAGGAGCCACGCAGGGGCAGTTAGACGCCAGCTTTCCCAGCCGGCGCCTGTGCAAGGTCGCCGTCGTCAACATCGCGGAACCTGTGGATCTTTACGAGTTGGTGCCGCCGGGACAGGAGGGCTGGGCCGCCTTGCAGAGTGGCTACGAGCAGGCTCTGGAAGGGTTCGAGACCAAGGAGTTCCGCAAAACGGCTCGGATCCTCGGCAACCTCATTATGCAGTTCCCCGAGGACGGCCCCACGCTGGTGCTCATGTCGCGGGCGGTCAACTCCATCGTCGATGAGAGCGCGTTTGAGCCCGTGTGGAAGCTGCCCGGCAAGTGACAGCCTTTGGGACTGAGGCGGAGCGCGTACCTCGTGACGGAGACTGGCTCGCCTAGGCCAGAAACGATATCGACAAAAAGGGAGATTGGACCCCTAGAGTCGCGGATCCAGTTCCCTCAGTAGGGATTCAGATAGTGGCCATCTCAAAAACGTGGTAGCCCCACTCCGGCATGTCCAGGTAGAGTCCCCTGGCGGCCAGGTCATTGCCGGCCCATTGATACCCAGCGGGGCTCATTACGTCCAGTAACAGAAACCTCTTGCCTGCCAGATCCGGCCACGGTAGGTGGACATGGCACTGTCCCTGGGTCATGCCGAAGTTGACAACCACGAGCAGCCGTTCACTTTGCGTT
>JBGQLF010001299.1:0-3471 GCA_041499985.1 Gemmataceae bacterium | reverse complement strand
GACATCTCGGCCAAGTGAACAAGTGACGCCTGTGCAAGACCTCATTGCCAATTCCTATGTACAATAGCGCTTGTGCAAAACCTCGTGGCCAATTGTTGTGCAAAAGGTTATGTCCGGTAACAGGGACGCTTGTGGCTACGTCATACAACACGTCATTTGGCCCTACACTAGCTGGCTGGCTTCTGTCCTCTGTCCTCGGTCGGATCACGGCGTCTCCGCCACATAGGTCAAGTACTGCACCAGCGCGCAGACGGCGTGTTGGGTGTAGTCGATGCGCAGGTTGCCGTCCTGGTGCGAGGCGTGGAAGCCGCCGAGCAGGACCGGCCGATACCAATCAGCAAAGTGCTGCGTATTGGCATCGGTGTATTGCAGCGTCGTCACAAACTGAAGACAGCGCTCCAGCGCCTCGCGATAGCGTTGGTAGCGCGGCAGATCCCCAGCCTGGCGAGCCACGCGGCACGCTTCGGCCAAACTTTCCGCATAGGCGGCCGAGCCGATCTGCGGTTCCACGGGCGTCAATCGGCCATCGGCCCAATCCATGAAGCCGCCGCACCAAAGGGGGTGACGCAGGTCGAGCTGCGCATACTGCAAGCCGCAGAGCCAATCGTTCATTTCATTGACACAATCGGCGAATGGCTGCTCCTTGGTCCGCAAATAGGCTTCCGTGTACGCCGCCGTCTGCCAGGACAGGAGCACCAGGCTCTTGTGGCCGCGCCACCAGGGCCAGTAGTACGCCAACGCCTTACGGACGACCTCGGTCTTCCAGGCCTCGGGCCGATGCCGCTGACTGAGCATCAGGCCATAGAGCGCTACGCCGGGATAGTGGTTGAGCCCCTCGGGATCGACGCTGGCCGCTTTGGGATCCTCCGCGCTATCCGTGTAGCTGAGGGAGCCATCGGCCTGCTGCTGGTTGCGGATGAACTGACACAGTTGTTCGGCTTGCTCGAGCAAATCGTCGCCGGGCGCGGGCAACTCATGAATGGCCAGGACGAGCAGCCCCGCGGCGGCCAAGCGGTTCACCACTACCGAGGGCAGCGTGGTGAAGCGCGCCTCCTTGGCATCGGGGGCCGTGTCGAGCAGCAACCGCAGCACTGCCTGACGGGCCACGGCGGTGTAGCGTGCGTCCTTGGTGAAGCGGGCGGCTCGCGCCAGGGCAAAGGCGGTGCCGACCTGGCGCAGATAGTGATCGCCTTCCAGCGGCATTTTCAGCGCGGGCAGATAGCCGTTGACGAAGCGCCCGTCCGGACGATTGGAGCGGTGCAGCCAATCGGCGCCGCGCTGGGCACTGAGGTACATCTGCTGGAGAAGGGGCGGAAGCTTGGACAGATCCCGCGCGGGCGTTTCCCCTTCGGGGCGTGCCGGTGGGCGCGAGGTAGATCCGGGCGCGGGGGATACGGGCAGCGGGAAGGATGGGACGGACCGATCCTGTCCATGAGTGAGCGATAAGCCGGCCAAGCCGCCGCAGCCGACGATCAACAACCAGAGCATCCGTGTCCGCATGGGTCGGGCCTCCTTGCCCCTCACAATGGGTCCACGGTCCGAGAACCGTGGTTATCCCGGCGCCGATGTCGTTTCGGCAGGTGCCGGCGCCGGTGTTGTTTCCGCGGGCGGTGGCGCCGGAGGCTCCATGCCCGCGAGCAAAATGGAGCGCACCTGGACGGAAGTGTAAGGCTGTCGATGGCCACGCAGCCGGCGGTAGTTCTTACGTCGCCGGAAGTGCTGGATGTAGAGTTTGATGGACGGGTGATCGACGACTTCCACCAACACGCGGGCCCCATCGAGGGTTGGCTGGCCGATTTGCAGCCCTTCGCCGCCCTGGTAGAGCAGGACGCGGTTGAGCTCGAGTCGGGCACCGATCGGAGCGTCCCGATAGTCCAGCTTGACGACGTCGCCTTCACTCACCCGGTACTGCCGGGAACCATCTTCAAACACTGCGTACATGGGTGGCTCCACGCTCGACCGCTTGCAAAGTGCAAAAAGCATTTCTAGCAAGAAAGGGGTGGATTGGCCAGAGGTCTTGGTGACTGCCTTGGCCAGCGCGGGCAAATGGGGTGCGGATGCAGTCCGAACGGCTACCGCGCGCTTACACTCTTAACCGGCGTTGCCGAACAGCCAGCGACCGAGGAGTATGCCCACCAGCAAGGCTGCGATAACGGCCCCAATCGTGATCCACCACCATCCTCGTTGCGGGAGACGCCACTTGCGGTGGCGCGACTGCTTCGCGAGAGCTGCCAGAACGGCCGGATCCGTAATGCCTTCGTCGACAAATTCTTGCACGTTTTCGTAACTGAAGGTTTCGGGCACGTCTTCGTAACGGAAGGTTTCGGTGGGTTCAGCGGGCATAAGGAGTTACCTGATTAGGTGTACGGGCTGGAAAGCAACCCTTTCTCCATCGAAGTGGAACTCGATCCAGTATAACTCTGGCCTCGGAAACGTACAAGAACGCATTCGGAAGGATACACTGATCAGGTGCAGCCGATTGGGAAACAAGATGCGGTATTCCTGCGTGGCGTGGATCACCCTGTCGGAATTAGCTTCGCGCACCATGATACGTCCGATCCCTTCGCCTTGGGCATCGGTCAGTTGCAAGAACGCACACAACTGGCGATGCCGGTACGGAAAGGGGGGATCCGAGGAAGACCGTATGACATGGAATCCTACGCCGATCAGATCCACCTTCCCCCGTCTATTGATGTTCGGGCGGATATCATCGCACAAAACCATCGCTTTGGCCACTGGTACAAGCTTTCCGTTCATGCGTCGTTCTCGCCCTCTGGCTTGGCTGATTCATCGATTGGCCGCGAGTATAGCGGCAAAACCAGAGCTGAACAAGAAACCTTGCAAGCACACTGGACTTCGGTAACTGGAGCGCCAGGAGGATTCCCGCGCGGCGACAGTTGGTAGTTGACGAGCAGCTGGCCGTCTGGGGAGAATAGCGCCCGTTTTCTTCCTCCTCCCGCTGTGGGGCGTTCCACGATGCAGCTCCTCTGTCCGCATTGCCAGAATCCCATCGAGCTGGTCAAGCTCACCACGGAGGAGATCGTCTGCTCCGCCTGCGGATCGAGTGACCAGCGGTGGGGCGTTCTGTGCTTCAAGGAGATACAATGGCTGCAAAGAAAAAACCCAAGGTGGGCCCCAGGATTGTCGCCAAGGCCCGGCAGGTGCTAGAGTTTGCGCAACAACGTGCCGCGAAGGCGGCGGACTGGATAGAACTGAGCAATGCCTTGTTCGGGCCGGGCGGCAAGGCCACGGAATTATTCGCCACGGAGTCCGAGCGGACCGCCTTCTGCCGGACCGAGGAATACAAACGAATCCTTGCCCTCATGGACACCTTGCCCCAGCCGCAGGTGAAAGGTTTCGTCGATCTGGTTGCTTCTGCCAACGGTGCCATCAGCGTGCGCCTGCCCCGCTCCGTCCATGCCGCTCTCCTGGCCGAGGCGAAAGCGGAAGGGGTCAGCTTGAACCAACTCT
>JBGQLF010001298.1:0-3472 GCA_041499985.1 Gemmataceae bacterium | reverse complement strand
GACCGGCTACACCACTTCGCGCGATTTCCCAACCGCCAACCCGCTTCAGCGCGCCTACGGCGGCGGCAGCAATGGGAACGCCTTTGTGGCGAAGTTGAATGCCGCCGGGACCGCCCTGATCTACTCCACTTACCTGGGCGGCAGCGGGGGTGACGGAGGCAGAGGCATTGCTGTGGACGCTGCCGGCAACGTCTACGTGACCGGCTATACCAGTTCAAGTAACTTCCCGACCGCCAGCCCGCTCCAGCCGGCCAGCGGCGGCGATTTGGACGCCTTTGTGGCGAAGCTGAATGCCGCCGGGACCGCCCTGGTCTACTCCACTTACCTGGGCGGCAGCGGGGGTGACTATGGCGATGGTATTGCCGTCGACACTACGGGCAACGTCTATGTGACCGGCTACACTACTTCGAGCAACTTCCCGACCGCCAACCCCCGGCAGTCGACCAACGGCGGCAGTCAGGACGCCTTTGTGGCGAAGTTGAACCTCAGTGGGTTTGGGTCGGGTGCCCCCAGCAACGGGGTGTTCAACGACCTCAATGACAACGGTACCAAAGACAGCGGCGAGCCGGCGCTAGCGGGCTGGACGGTCTTCTTCGACACGAACAACAATGGCATCCCCGACGCCGGTGAGCCAAGCGCGACGGGGGCAGCGAGCGGGCCGGACTGGACCAACTTTCCCGTCTGCAACAACGGCAGCACGCTCGAATCGGGCGAAGCGAGCATCATCACCGACGCGAGCAGCAGGTCCAGATTTCCCACCCCGCTGGTGCGGGACTTATCCCTGGAGCTGGTGGATGCGGCGTTCACGGTGATGGCGGAATCGAGCGTGGACTTCGCCAACCGGGATTTGCCGGCGAGCATCTGACACGCGAGTGCTACACCCCTCGCCCCGTCCCCGGGGCGAGGGGTAGTCCACGTTTTCCGGGAATTCACTTGCCTTCCCGCGGCCGCTTCCGTATTACAATTCTCAAATTCGTCATACGGTGCCCATGCCCTTTGTCGCCCGAGAAAAGGAGGCAGCCATGCAGGAGCGGCGTGCGTTCACTTTGATCGAGCTCCTGGTCGTCATCGCCATCATCGCCGTGCTCATCGGCTTGTTGCTGCCGGCGGTGCAGAAGGTGCGGGAAGCGGCCCGGCGCGCCGAGTGCCAGTCGAACCTTCGTCAAATCGGCCTGGCCGTGCATCAATACTACGACGCCAACCGCGGCCAGTTCTTCCTGCATCACCCCTTCGACGCCGATGTCCTGGCCAACACCGGCGACACCAATTCGTTTGCCGAGATCTATTGGGAAGACAAGCTCATGCCGTTCATCGGCGGCACCCCGGAAGCCGACGAAACCCTCGCCAAGTGCGGCCTCACCGGGCACAGTGAAGCCATCTACCGCTGCGCCTCGGACCCTTCGCAACGTAGCCCTTTCCTCACCGACAACGGGCAAATCGACGGCATCGCCAACCGCACCAGCTACCTAATGAACTCGCTCCTCAGTCACAAGACGCGCCGCTACGGCCGCTGGAATCTGATGCGTTTCGTCACCGAGGTCGGCACCTCCAATTTCGTCGCCTTCTCAGAGCGCAATGCCGCCGCTTTGACGGACGACTCCAGGCAGGATGATTACGACATCTGGCTCGGCACCGGCATCATCAAACCCTGGATTGCCTACGATCGCCACGGTGGCGCCGCCAACTATCTCTACCTCGATGGCCATGTCGCCACGCTCACCTGGGAGCTAGCGGTGCCGGATATGTACTCCGATAAGGTGGTGCTGACCCAGGACGGTACGTACCCCTACTGAGCAGCACGACACGGAGCGGTCATGGCTCTCTGGTACAGAAGGAATAGGGCCTGGGCAATTGTGGCGCTGTTGGCCGCGGCCGGGTGCCGCTGGGCGCCGCCGCCAGCGGGTACCGGTGCCCACGAGGCGGTGCAAGGCTTCTACGAGGCCCTCCTCCAGCAGGACTGGCCGCGGGCCTACGCCGCTCTGCATCCCGACAGTCGGGCACACGCCAGCGCGGAGCAGTTTGCTCGCTTGGCCACGCAGTATCGTCGGAACCTCGGCTTTGAACCGGAGCGGGTGCAGGTACGCTCCTGCGAGGAGCACGGCGCCGAGGCCGTCGCTCACGTCGTGTTCACCAGTCGCACAACCATACCGTACCGCTCCTACAAAGATGGGATCGCCCTGCGCCGCAGTGCAACGGACTGGGGTGTGGTTCTGCCACCTCATTTCGGGCGGGTCCGCGCACGCTAACACGGAAAAACCCAGAAGGATACCAACCATGCACCCCTTCTCGATGCCGTTCGCCGAACCCAACCACTCCGGGCAGGCGCGTCTATCTTTCGTTTGGCTTTCTTGCCTGGTCGCCCTCAGCCTAACGCTGTTGACGGGTTGCGCGGGCTCCAAGCCGCGTGTCGTTCTCTACTGCGCCCAGGATCAGGAGTTCGCCGAGCAGGTCTTTGGCGAGTTCACGCGCCGGACCGGCCTGAGGGTCGCTCCCAAGTATGACACCGAGGCCGACAAGTCCGTCAGTCTGTACGTGGAGCTCGTCCAGGAGAAGGACCGGCCGCGCTGCGATGTGCACTGGAATAACGAGATCCTCTCGACGATCCGGCTCCAGCGCCAGGGGATCCTAGAACCCTACGCCAGCCCGTCGGCGAAGCCTTACCCCGGCTCGGCTCAGGCTGCCGACCACACCTGGCACGCCTTCGCGGCCCGGGCGCGGGTGCTGCTCATCAACACCCAACTCGTCCCGGACGCCAGCCAATGGCCCCGCAGTCTGCTCGAATTGACGGCTCCGCGCTGGAAAGGGCAGGTGGCGCTGGCCAAGCCGCAGTTTGGGACCACAGCAACGCAGGCGGCCTGCCTCTTCGAAGTGCTGGGGCCGGAGAGGGCCCGGGAGTTCTACCTCGGTTTGCGGCAGAACAACGTCAAGATCGTGCCGGGCAACAAGCAGGTGGCCGAAGGCGTCGCCCAGGGGCGCTTCGCGATCGGCCTGACCGATACCGACGACGCCATGATCGAGCTGAAGGCCGGCCGACCGGTGAGCCTGATTTTCCCCGACCGCGACGGGCACAAGGATTTCCCGCGTTTGGGAACGCTTTACATCCCCAACACCGTGGCTGTCGTCAAGGGCTGCCCGAATCCGGAGGGGGCCCGCAAATTGGTTGATTACCTTCTCAGCGCCGAAGTGGAGAAGCAGCTCGCGGAAGGGCCGAGTCAGCAGATCCCGCTCAACCCAGAGGTCCAGGCTGAATTGCCGAAAGAGATCGAACGGCCGCAAGGGTCGGGCGGCAAGGTGTTGCCGATGCAAGTTGACTTCGGCAAGGCTGCCGACCTGTGGAACCTGTCGCAGCACTTCCTCATCAGCGAGTTCGCACGTCCCTGAAGGGCATGCCGAGTGTGCCTGGTTGTGGACGGAGTCGTTTGAAATGCGGGCATGGTTCAGATTGGCTGTGGTCTGGGTAACACCGTTGTGG
>JBGQLF010001297.1:0-3473 GCA_041499985.1 Gemmataceae bacterium | reverse complement strand
TCGTTTAGCCGCGAGCCTCGGGCGAGCGCGGCGCTCGCGCTCGCCCGAGGCTCGCGGCTAAACAAGTCAGAGTCCTATCTGTCCGAGGAATGCTGACCATGTCGCCGCTTGATCCCGCCAAGGTGAAATCTCAGACCACCTACAGCCACCCCGGCACGTTTTACGCCCTGAGTCTCGATCCCGCCGGCAGTCGCCTCTATGCTGGCAGCGATGACCACGGCATCCACGTTTTCGATATCGCCAGCGACAAGAAATCACCGAGCGCGCGCTGGAGCCAACACGACAACTACGTCTCGGCGTTGGCTTGCGTTCCTCATCCGTCGAGGTCCCTGCTGATCTCGGGCAGCTATGATCGGCACCTAACCTGGTGGGATTCAAGCACGGGCCAGTCGATCCGTTCCGTCGAAGCTCATCAAGGCTGGGTCCGTGATCTGGCGGTGTTGCCCGACGGCGAGCACGTGGCCTCCGTCGGCGATGACATGCGCGTGCACCTCTGGGAAACAGAGACCGGCCGGCTGGTGCGCGCACTCGAAGGCCATTCCATGCAGACGCCGCAAGGACATGTCACCGCGCTGTATGTCGTCGCGGTCAGTGCCGATGGCAAGTACCTGGCCTCGGGCGACCGCATTGGCACCGTCTGCGTGTGGGAGAGCGACACCGGTAAGCTGGCACAACGTATTGAGGTGCCGATTCTCTATACGTATGATCCACGGCAGCGGAAACGCTCCCTTGGGGGCATCCGCGCCCTGGCGTTCTCGAGCGACGGCAGCTTGCTGGCGGTCGGAGGCATCGGACAAGTGAATAATGTCGACGGTTTAAGCGGTCCCGCCCACGTCGAGGTGTGGGACTGGCGCAAGCCGCAGCAACGTTTCGCCGAGGGTGTCCAGGGCCACAAGGGCCTCATCAATCATCTCGTGTTTCACCCTGCTGGCAATTGGCTGCTCGGAGCGGGGGGCGGCAGCGACAACGGCTTCCTGGCCTTCTGGCAAACCAATCAAGTAGAGGATGCCAAGCAGGACAAGCCCGACGCGGCGGCCCAGCGGATCAAGACCGATGGCCACATCCACCGCTTCTGTCTCAATTCAACCGGAACCAAGCTCTACGCCGCCGGCTATCACAAGTTGGAGATCTGGAACCTGGTCGCATAGCGCGCGCAGACGGGAGGGAGCCCAACCCATGAAGGCCGTCGTCTTCCACCAGCATGGTGGCCCCGAAGTATTGCAAGTCATCGAACAGGCGCCGCCGCGCCCAGAACCAGGCCAGGTGTTGCTCCGGGTCCGAGCGGCTGGCGTCAACTACGCCGACACCATGCATCGCGCGGGCACTTACGGAGGGGCATATCGCTTTCCCTATATCGCGGGCCTTGAAGTCTGCGGCGACATCGTCGAACTGGGGCCGGGTGTTCAGGGACTGACCGTCGGCCAGCGCGTCATGGGCCGGGCCAAGGGGGCCTATGCCGAGTACGCCGTGGCACAGGTGGGCGGCCTCCTGCCGGTCCCCGACGGCGTCCAGGATGCCGAGGCGGCGGCCTTTCCGGTCGTCTTCCAGACGGCGTACCACTGCCTGGTCACGTGTGGCCGAATTGAGCCTGGTGAGACCGTTCTTATCCATGCCGCGGGGGGAGGGGTCGGCACCGCAGCGGTGCAGCTGGCACGGCTATGGGGCGCGCGCATCCTGGCCACGGCCGGAACCGATGACAAGCTTCAGCGCGTGCGCGAGCTTGGGGCTGATGTAACCATCAACTACCGCCGCGAAGCGTTTGGACCCCTCGTGAAGCAAGAAACGAACGGCCGGGGCGCCGACGTCATTCTCGAATCCGTCGGCGGCGACGTGTTCAACGACAGTCTGGAATGCCTGGCCGCGCTGGGTCGACTGGTTGTCTTCGGTGTGGCGAGTGGCAAGCCGAATCACCCCAAGGTGCGCCAGTTGCTGGCGTACAACCACGCGGTCCTCGGCTTTCACCTGGGCAACCTGGTGCAGCACCAACCAGCCCTGGCGCGGCGCGGGTTCGAGCTTGTCACCGAGTTCTTGCGCTGGCGGCGGGTTCGCCCCATTGTGGGGCATATCTTCCCACTAGAGCAGGCCCGGCAAGCCCACGAGTTGATGGGCAATCGCGAAAGCTATGGCAAGATCGTGCTAATGCCGAATGCCCAATGACGAAAGAATGACGAGGCCCGAACCAGAGCCGGAGGATTCTTTCGTCATTGGGCATTGGTCATTTCCTCCCTGCGGCGGCTTCAGCGTCCCGATCGAGGTGCAAACTTGGGATCGCTGAGGAGTTTTTTCCACTGCTGGTAGCCAAAATTACGCTGGTCCGCCTGGCCGATCGGGTCGTAAGGGATCTTTTGGCCCTCCGGCGCCAGTGAGTTGAGCAACGCGTGGGCACACTGGCGAATGGCCAATTTGTCGTGGTGAAGATACTCGACCAGCGTGAGCCGCGTCGTCAGGTCGCGCCACTGTTCATCGGAGAAGCCGTGCAGCAACTGGAGGACCGTTTCGGCTTGTTCCGGGGTGTAGCGCTTCTGGATGAGCAACACTTCCGCCAGCCTCTGATCATGACCGGCGCGTAAGCCGAGCCAGTGTCGTAATTCCTCAATTGCGGCGAACCGCACGTCCAGTTTGTCATCCGCCAGCGCATCGAGCAGCTTGGACAGATCCGCGAGCGCTCCGACACAGCGGACGGCGAGGCGGCGGCGATAGGGCTCCGTGTCCTTCAGCGCCTCGGTCAGGACGACATCGACTGCACGGCTGCTCAGCATTTTGCTCAGCTCTTCCAGGGCCAGCGACATCTCCTTGGCCTCGCGCGTTTGCGGCGGCACTCGGGTCGCATACCACTCCGGGAGGCGCGGCAGGCGTTCCGGCTGCGACGGGGGCCCACCGCTATTCACCCAGCGCATCATGAAAGGAGGCGGCAGCGAATACTCCTGGTAGCGAACCTTGATATCCGTCTGGCCCCTGAGGGACAGGAGTGCCAGGGCAGCCGGCGGCACCTCTCCGCCCGGGTCGCGGGTATAGGGCAGACAGAGGCCCAACAGCTCCACGGCCACTTCGGAATTGTTATCTTGCAGCGTCAGGTCCCACGTTTCCTGCTGAAAGCGGACGCGGACACGAGCCGGTCCATCCGGTTTATGGTTGGACAGCAGGACTCGGCCGTGATCGAGCGTGAAGTCGAGGTCGAAGGTCGGGTTGGCGTGGATGGTCACGACACTCTCCAGCACAGGGATGCGCGAGAACTCGGGCAGGTTGCCCCAGAGGAGCAAGTGGACGCCTCTATCCAGGTCCACTTCGCTCCGGTAGCCCGGCAGACTGATCAGCACATCGGTGCTGTAGACGGCATTGTTGGGGCGCATGCGCTGCCATTGGTTTCGGTCCATAGCTCGCGTCAGCAACACGTTGGCCGGGGCCGCCATCGGAAAGACATATCGGCCGACCACACGCCGTTCGACGCTCGGCCGATTATCGTTCGGGTTGGC
>JBGQLF010001296.1:0-3473 GCA_041499985.1 Gemmataceae bacterium | reverse complement strand
CCGGCTCACGCTGGCGGCCGACAGCCCCTGCCCGTCCCGAGAAGTCACACGTGTTTAGAAGAAAAAGACCACTTTTTCGTACAGGAATTCCCAGACCCCATAGAAGAGCGCATAGCCCAGGGCCCGGTTGCCGCAGCGCACCTTGGCGTGAACCTCGGTGCCGGTCACGAGGAGGCTCGGGGGGAGGAGCCTCGTCGGGTCGATATCATCCCCGTCGATCCGGACCGACGCCAGGATGACCGGTTCCGCTTCGTTATTCTCGTCCTTATTGGGCATCGCCTCACCAGCGATATCCGCCCGCTTCAGTCGGCCTTTGTAGGTTTGCGTCGGCTTACTCAGCAGCAAGAGATCCACTTCGAGCTCGTCCTTGTTCTCGTGCTCGAAGGCATAGAGGATCTGCCCGATATGCTTCTGGGGAATCTTCAATTGCACTTCCCAACGGCCGTCCTTATTGCCCACGCGCAGGATCGGCTCATTCGGCTTGACGTAGCGGTTGGTCAGCTGCTCCTGGAAATCGCCATTGAGCACTTTGCCTCCCAACGGCGCCAGCAAGTAGAACTGCCCAGGCTCTTGGGGATTGGCGTTGTTGTTCTTGATCAGAGCCTGGAGTTCCTTCTGCTTACTGTCCCGGTTCACCCGTTCCCCTTCCAGGTCGCCGCTAAGCTTGAATCGGCTGATCGGATCCGACGCCTTGTTCATTTCGGCGGCATAGGTAGCAATCTTCTGCTTCGAGCCCTCGATTTCGCTCATGAGGCTCAGCATCTGCTTGTGCAGCTCGGCGCTATACATCGCCACCAGAGGCTGGTCTTGCGCGACGTCATCGCCCTTCTGCACCTTGAAATCCGTGATCCGGCCGTCACTCGGCGAGTACACGTAAAGTCGATCGCACGGCAGCAGTTGTCCCTTGGAGTCCATCTTCAGAGGATAGGGGACAAAGATCATGGCGAAGACGAGCACCATCAGCCCCGCGACGATGCCATAGGTGATGGCCCGTGCCTTGCCCCCGAGACCTTCTTGCACCTTGGCCAGCGGCTGCCAGAGATAGCGCATCGGAATGCGCTTATGCTCGGCGGCATTGTAAAGCGCGCTGGTGGCATGCCGGCCAACCACCTCGAGCCGAGCCACGAACTGCTCCGGCGACGAAGACGGGTCGAAGCACTCCATCATCAGCGCCGTCCGCGGTGGCTTCTTGCTTTCGCTCTCACGCTCATCTTTGAGCGGCAGCACGACCAGCACCTTGCTATTGCTCTCGGCCAGGTAAGCATCGAGCGCGGTGAGCACATCGGGCGGCAAGCCCTCGTCCTTGGTGCCGCTATAGACGAGCTTCTCACCCCAGACCAGCACCTTATCGCTGAGCTTGCACATGAGACGGACGAGGTTGGATCGCTTCTCCACCACGTCGGTCCCGCTGATGGATTCCACGTGCGTGCGCCTGCCCAAACGCTGAGCGACCGTCACCCGGTCACAATCGATGAGGCGGCGGCCCTCATTGGCGACATGATAGGCGACTTCAGTGGGATTGAGGCTGCCGTGAATTTGCCGGGCAAACGCCTCGAGCTGGGTCCAGATCTGCTGCTGGCCCACCATCTGGCGCAACTGGTGATTGCGTGTATAGGCCGAGGCCAGCTCCGCCATGCGGACCAGGAATTGCAAGAAGCCGCGCTGCGCATTGGGATTGCGATCGGCGTCTTGCCAGATTTCGATGAGTCCGGCAATCTGCTTGTCGGCCAGGATGGGGGCGATCAGGATCACGTAATCCGTGGGATTACCGGGCCCCGGCTTGCCGTCATCGGTCGTGCCCATGCTACTGTGCGGTGGCACCAGCAGGGGACGCATCTGCTGCGCGGCCTGGCGCAACAGGTCGCCATGGCTTTGGCGGTCGGCTTCGCTCTTGTCAAGACCGACTTGGCGGAGGTTAATTTGGTACTGGAGCTGCAAATGACCTTGCGTCGTCCGCACCCAGACGGCCCCGGCCGGGGCAGCGACGGCGGTCAACACCCGCTGGAGGAATTCGCCATAGTAGTCGGATGGCGCCAGGTCCGCCTCCGACAAGCGTGCGACTTCCTCCACCAGGCGATTGATCTGCTTGCGGGTTTGCTCGATCAGATTGACATCGACTTGGGGATCAGGACCAGCGCTCACGGGGAACCTCGTTGTTCGAAAGGAGTCTTGGGGTCGAGGTCTCGACGAATCAGGGACTATCTATCCTAGCGAACCAGCTTGTGTAAAACAAGTCGTCGCTCAAATCTGACTCGTCAATCTAATTTACCTCTGGAAATAGTTCGCGCCTGTCCAGGGTATTCCCGTAGTTGGCGATTCCTGGCGAAACGGTGGCTAGCTTGCGGAGAAGGCCGAAAAGAGGGGCAGGAACGGAAGGGCCGAAACGGGGGGCTGTGCGAGGAGGACGACATCAATCCTGGTGCTGCTGCTGCGTTTCCCAGTCCAGAATGGTCTGCATGAGCTCGTACGGATCGGTGTCGGTTTCCGGAAAGGGCCAGGTGAACCGCTCCGCCGCAGCGAGCTGTCCCGCGGCGCCTCGGGCCTGTTGATGGCACCACAAGCCCACAAAACGACCGAAGGCCCGCGCGCGCCGGCAAAGCCGCTGCACTTCCGCGCGCGCCCACATTTCCGTGTCCGCCGTGTCCACCAGCTGTTCCACGCGCTCCACCAGCCATTCCACCAACACTCGAGCTTCGGGATCGCCGAGCCCACGGGTCAACGCATCATTATCCAAGATTTGACTCAGAAACGGTTTCGTGAGCATTGGTACCCCCCCGACGATCGCCCAGCCGCCCGGCGACGTTCGTGGCACTCCGGTCGAACGACATTCCAATTAAGAACCGTGGGAAGGCGGGGACTATAGCCAGCGGTCTCGCTAAGAGCAACACCAAGTCGCCCCAAGTCTCAAGTGGACGAATGATCATGTGTACTGATCCTAATCGAATCAAGACTTCGTTGGCGAGCGGGGGGCGTTAGCCGCTGATGAGACCCCTCCATCAGAGGGCAAACGCCCCCCGCTTGCTAGCATATCTTGCCGTATCCCCGCCTCTCGCCGTGCCGGAGGCATCTTGACGACCATTTTCGTGCCGGGTACCCTGCCCTCGTGTCGGGACCTCCTCTCACGCCCCTCGGATTCTCCGTCCCGGAGTGCGATCGTGGCCGGACTGTTGCAGGCCTTCCCCCGAAGCAGCCTTCTGCTGGCTCTCTGGACCTCCCCGCTCGGGCTGGGAGGCCTGGCCGCGCTCTTGGCGGTCCTGGCCCTGCTGGGCCTGGCCGCTCTCTGTTGGTGGCGCCCGGATCGAGCCGTGCGCTTGCTCCTGTGGCTGCCCTCCAAGCTTTACTACTTGCGCGTCTTCGGGCGCGAGAACATTCCCGCTCGGGAAGGTGTTCTGTTCGTCTGCAACCATGTTAGTTTCATTGATGCCTTCCTGGTTTCCCTGGCCCAACGGCGACCGGTTCGTTTTGTCATCTGG
>JBGQLF010001295.1:0-3480 GCA_041499985.1 Gemmataceae bacterium | reverse complement strand
CTACTTGCTGAGCTGTGCCCGCTACATCGAGCGTAACCCGGTGGAAGCCCAGTTGGTGGCCCAGTCGAGGGACTACGGCTAGTCGAGTTGTCGGGCCTACGCCCTGGGCGAGCCAGATCGGCTGCTCAACCCGAATCCGTGGTACGAACGGTTGGCGGCAACCGCGCTGCGTTGGCAGGACTTGTGGCAAGCCTTCTTGGTGGGGGAAGATCCCCCTGAAGCGCACCTGCGGCGGAGCGATTGGGTGGTGGGCGACAGCGCGTTCCGCCGCCGGATGCAGCACCAGGACGGCCGACCCTTGCCCCGGAATCAGGGCCGCCCTTGGCGGTGACCGGTGCTGCCAGGGGCCATTTCGTTGCAAGATGGAGCTCAGGGAACGTGCCTCACCCAACGATCCAACGGTAGACGACATACAGGCAAACCAAGACCCCGAGGATCCTCCACCAGGGTTTGCGGGGCGACGGTAGGTCCTCCTCGGAGAGGTAGTGTTCACAATGCGGGCAGCGCAGCGAGTCTTCATGAATTTCCCTTTTGCAGTACGGACACGGGACGGTTGGCTCCTCGTCCTCCCAGGCGTCATCATGAGCGTCGCCATAGGTCATCAGCTGAACCCCTCCCCGATGGACAAGGCGATGTCCCAGTTCGCCTGGACTTGGCTTTCCCCGTTTTCCTGACCTACAGTTACTTTTGAGGACATCGCTCTGGAGGCTCAGGCATTCCCCAGATTCCAAGGTGAGGCAGCTCTGTGAGTGCTTCGATGAAGGACGCCATTTTGATCGCCCTGGCCAGCGCGGGCCTGCTGTTCGGTCTGTTTGCCTGGCTCCCGAGGAAGGACGAAACCAAGAACCGACATCCGGGAGCCCGTGCGAAGGCTGACGTGTTCCAAGAGGACCCCAAGTCAAACCGCAAGGTAATCCTCGTAAAGCAGGAAACAACCTCCGAAGGCAAACCGTTCCATCCCGAGATCGACAACAGTGCGGAGGCTATCCCCGCCCTGATACAAGCGCTCGGCGAAAAAACGGATGGCAGCGGTGCTTCCCATGCTCTGGCACAGATCGGTTCGCCGGCGGTTCCTCAACTGGTCGAGGCTCTCAAGGTGGATAAGACGCGCCTCTTCGCCCTCACGGCCCTCTGTGAAATCGGCTTGCCGGCAGTCCCCGCCCTGCTCGACGCGACCAAGAGCAGGGACCTATCCGTCCGGCGGCTCGCGGACATGGCGCTGGAGCAGATCCTGAAAGCCAAATAAGATAACAGAGAGTTAAAGATGGCCAGGCCTAGGCTCCCGCGCTAGGTTTTCCGCGCCATATCGCCCACGCGAATCACACCCGGCTGAACCACCTTGGCATTGATGCCACGTAAGTGCAGCTGTCGGCCCAGGGGCGAATTAACGAACTGCATGGCCTCCCGCCCAAAACGTGCCACAAATTTCTGGCAGCCCGTGTGTGGTTCGGCGGTGACTTCAAGGACCGCCGAGCCGAGCGCCAGCCGGGTCCCGGGGGGCAAGTTGTCGCTACTCAGATCCAGGTCGATATACAACTGATCTCCTGCCAAGGGCCAGCGTTCCCGATCCTGTGCCACTAAAGCAGTCACGCGCACATTCATGATGTTCAGTTGCATTTCGGGATGGGGCGATCCATCGGCGGTGCGCGAACTGCCGCGCGTTCCCCAGTTGTCCCCCACGAGTCCTTCCCGCAGGTCGAGTTCCGCTTCGTCCAGGAGCTCGCGCTCGCCGACCCGAGGCCGTCGCACAATCAACGCCAAGACGCCATGATCTTTGGGTGACTGGCGGATCGTCACTAAACCCGCATCCAGTTCTCCGGTGGTTAAATGCTTCACATCGGCCATGGACTTCATCTCTCCTGATCCTGACCCGGTAGGCAACAGGCGTTCTCAAGGTCTGTGTATAGTAACCACACGTCGGGCCGACGGCCAGTTCTTCGGCTGAATGACAACGGGAAATGCCGGGCCGTTCCCGAGTGCCTTTTTTCTCCTTGCGTGTGCGCAGATCTCCTGGCAGGATCAGACATCGTCCCCGAGCGATCTTGAGTCAAACGGACCCCCCGTGCGGGCCCGGGCCTTTCGAAAGGGAATCAGCATGATCCCATCCAACTTGCCGCCGACGCTTGTAGCCCTTGTCAATCGGAGGACTGGCTCTTGGGCGGTCTTCGTCACCTTGCTCTTGATAGCGCCGGCTCTTCAGGCAGAGGAGGCCGCCCCGGACCTTATTCCCATGCACCAGCGGTTCCGTGTCCCGGAGGGGGGCACCTTCGTGGTGCGTGAGAAGGTTGAGCAATGGGACCCCAAGCAGACGGCCCTCATCGTCTGCGATATGTGGGATGCTCACCATTGCCTGAATGCCGTGCGCCGCGAGGAAGACATGGCTCCCCGCCTGAACCAGGTGTTGGAAAACGTCCGCCAGCGCGGCATGTTGGTCATTCACGCCCCCTCCAGCTGCATGGCTCCCTATCAGGACCATGCGGCACGCAAACGCGCCCAGGCAGCACCCAAGGCGGCCAACCTGCCTGCCGATATCGGCCAATGGTGCTCCCAGATCGCGTCGGAAGAAAAGGCCAAGTACCCCATCGACCAGGCGGACGGCGGCGAAGACGACGATCCGATCGAGCATGCCCGTTGGCACGAACGGCTCGCCGGCATGGGGCGCAACCCGCGCGCCCCCTGGAAAGCCCAGATCGACATCCTCAAGATCCACGACCAGGATGCGATCAGCGATTCGGGCGTGGAGATCTGGAATCTACTCCAGCAGCGCGGCATCCGAAACGTCATTCTCGCCGGTGTTCACACCAACATGTGCGTCCTGGGCCGGCCCTTCGGCCTGCGGCAGCTGGCGAAAAATGGCCAGAATGTCGTGCTCCTGCGTGACCTGACCGATACCATGTACAACCCCGAGCGCTGGCCCTACGTGACTCATTTCGCGGGCACCGACTTGATCGTCGAGCATATCGAGAAGTATGTGTGCCCGACGATCACCAGTACCGATTTCCTGGGCGGCAAACCGTTCCGGTTCCAGAACGACCGGCGCTCGATTCTGCTGTTGCTCGGCGAGGAAGAATACCAAACCGAGGTCACGTTGCCGGCCCTGGCCAAGCAAGAGCTGCAACCACGGGGCTTCCAGGTCCGCAAGGTGGACGCGGAGGCGACAGCCCCGAACCATTTCCCTGGTCTCGTGGACGCGGTGCGGGAAGCGGATCTCGTTCTCGTCAGCGTCCGTCGCCGTACACCGCCGAAGGAACAGCTGGACGCGCTCCGCGCTCATGTTGCCGCGGGCAAGCCTCTGGTCGGCATCCGCACTGCCAGTCATGCCTTCGCCGCGCGTGACCGGAAGCCCCTGGCAGAAGGTCTCGCACTCTGGCCGGAGTTCGATGCCGAGGTGCTGGGCGGGCATTACACTGGCCACCACGGCGACGGGCCGAAGGTCGCCCTGGCCGTGGCTCCGGGCGCGCAAAACCACGCGGTGCTGCG
>JBGQLF010001294.1:0-3483 GCA_041499985.1 Gemmataceae bacterium | reverse complement strand
CTCGCTGTTCCCGGCGGTGCCGGAAGCTGCCAGCGAGCCGAGTGTGGATGGAAATTATGCCATACGTCGCCGACATCCATGTTGAACAGATGCCAGCGTAGACGCTGCCCGGCATCGGCGACGATCGACGGCGTATTGCCGACATAGGTGCGACCGTTGAGGCAATACTGCGCGGCTCCGCCGCCCGGAGCGAAGACGATATGATCGTTGGCTCCTGTGTTCTTCCAAGTCACGCTTCCGCCGAGGCCGATCGTGACCAGGGCAGGATTGAAGAAGTTGTCGCCAATCGTGACATTCGCGCTGGCTGGTCTGCCGGAAACGACCTGTATCTGCCCCGCCATTGAAGGGCCATGGATCGCACAATGATAAGGGACCGTCCCCACCGTCGCCGGAAAGGTAAAGCTAAAGGTCGCACCGGTTGCCAACGTCGCGCTCTCGAAGGACGCAGCCGCACCGCTGCCGGCCAACTGGTGAAGAAAGAGCGGGATCTCGTGATCGGCGCGAACGGCGAGTGGATCGCGAACGATCAACCCTCCGAACAGACCTCGATTGATGTTGCGTCCGATGCCACGCACGTGATCGTGAAACACCCAAGGGCCGATCGTCTGCTCCGTCGCTTGGAAAACATAAGTCCAGCTCTGCCCCGGCAGGATCTCGTCGCTCCGCCGTCCGTCATGGGATCGCACGCCGAATGGCCATGCACCGTCGGAATCGATACCGTAATGCAGCCCGTGCAAGTGAAAGCTGTGGCAATCGGCGGGATCTTCGTTGCGAACATGGATGTGCAATCGATCGCCGGGCTTGGCGTAAAGCACCGTGCCGGGAACGCGGTGATCCCATGGCGGCTCGTTGCGATCGGTTGCAACAATGGGTGCAGTGTTCGGAATCGTGTAGTCTGGGTCAAGATACTCGCGGTAGACCAAGGCATTGAGCGAGGCCCCCAGGATCTCGCCAGCCGAGAGCCGGCCATACTCATGGCCGATGTTGAGCATGCAGTCGCGCCCGTATCGCCGCGATCCGAGGATCGGTGCGAGTGGGCTGTAGCCGGTCAAGGTTTCAATCTTCAAAAAGATGTCGCGGTCCATCCTGACGCACTCCTTCGAGCGAGAACCTTATGAACCGAAGGTCCGTCACATCAAGGATTCAGTATCCGACAGCTACTGGCCAAGACATGTCGACCCACGGGTGCGCGCCTTCGACCGTCGAGCGATCAAAGGATTACCAGGTGCTCTTGTCCACGACCTCGTTGATCATTGGTAGGCTAACGTTACCTAAACAACCGAGGAATGGTATAACCTTGTGCCTTTGCGCGACTGTGTTGTGGATCACACTCTGCAATAAATTTCTCCGCGGCTCCGACCGGCCGGGAGCCGTGCAAACCAAATCGTTCAAACAAGCCCGCGCCCGCCGCCGAGACTGCGGGCGCGACCTTGGCAACCGTTGTCGCGATTACTACGTGGAGTGCGGATTTTCCGAGCCGAAGCGGCAGCATATTGTCAAGATAAATCAGTCTTGGCCCTTCTCAGGCTTCTGACCGGCTCCTCCTGCCCAAGTGCACCCCGCGGCCCACGCCACCGCTCTCCCCGGCGCTCATGGCTATCGGCGAAGATGCTGTGTCCGGACCGATACTACCGCCTCCCTCGCCCGCCCCAGCGACAGAGGCCTTCGTGACGACGGTATCGGGGAGCAGGACGCTGCCGCCGCCCACTCCAGCGCCTGGCGCCGCGGCCGAAGATGCGGCGCCAAGAACAACGCTGCCGCCGCCTTCTCCGATACCGGGTGGCTGGATCGGTGACGTGCCCGCCAAATTGACGCTGCCGCCACCCACTCCGCCACCCCGGGCCCCGACATCGGTGTCCGACCCGGTGCCTGACGCGAGACTGCCGCCGCCGGAACCCGTATCAACGCTCACCGACCCTTCGATGATACTGCCACCGCCCTCGCCGGCGCCGCCAGGCTCGCGCAGAGTTGCGACGGCGTCGCCGGAACGACCGGACGTCAGTTCTGACGCACCGAACAGCGCGCCCACGGGGTGTGCGCTTGCGATGCCGACATCGGACCCGGTCGCCCCACCTAAGGGCGCGGCGATTACGTCGATGAGGCGGAGGTTCTGGTTCGCCAGGCCGGCCCACTTGGCCAAAAAGCTGGACTCATTGGCATTCCCCCAGAAGTAGTACCCGTCCGTGCCGCTGCGCCAGATTCCAGCCCACAGACCGCCATAGTAGCGGGCGCCTACAAGACGCAGACCTTGCGCGGCAAGCGCGCTCCATTTCGCGATGAAGCTCGACCAGTTCGCGTTGATCCAAAGATAGTAGCCGTCGCTGCCGGAACGCCAAACGCCGCACCAGCGCCTCTGACCGTTGATTGTCGTTACATCGAAATCCACCAGAAGAAGGTTCTGAGCTGCCAGTTGGCTCCATTTGGCGAGGAAGCTCGCATCGTCGGCGTTGACCCAGAGGTAATAGCCGTCCGTCCCGGCACGCCAAACGCCCGCGTACAAGCCATTATAGTTTTTGATACTCACCAGACGCAGGTTCTGCGCGGACAGCTGGCTCCATTTGGCGAGGAAGCCCGCTTGGTCAGCATTGAACCAGAGATAATAGGCGTCGGTCCCGTCCTCCCATATGCCCGACCAAAGCTGTTGGCCATTGACGGTGGACACATCGATGTCGGTCAACCGCATATTCTGCGACGCCAGCGTTTGCCATTTGGAGACAAATTCGTTTTGGTCGGCGTGGATCCACAGATAATAGGGCCGGCTGCCGCTCCGCCAGACGCCCGACCAAGCCACGTTGCCGAGCGGCCATGGGTCGTCAAAGTTCGGGCCAGGGACTGCCGAACTCGATATCGAGGGAAACCGGTCATCGAGCATTCGCTTGAACAAGGGGAATGGGTTGTTTGGATCGCCCGTGAGGTTCTTGTAAACGGCCGTGAGGGTTGCGCCGGCCGCGGCGACAATCTGATTGATGGTGCATCCCAGCTGGTGAAACAAATAATAGATGAACAGTGTTGTGCAGCCGTTGGTCGCGTTGTAGCCATTGTCGTCCGGGGCGTTGTTCACAAAGTCCTGGCGGGTGCTATTCAGCCAGAGGTCCGCGACGGCGTAGTCGGCGTCCATACCAACGCCCAGGAAGCCATTTGCCACCAGAAACTGGCCGCTCAGGAAACGCGAGAGCCCTTCTCCCTTGCTGCCCTCGTTGCTTCCTTGGAACCATCCCCTGTTCTGGGTCATCATGAAGATTTCGGTGACCTCCGCGATGAGGAGATAGCGCAAATACGCGGGGTTGTTGCTGTAACTTTCCCCTTGCGCCTTGAGTTCAATCGTCGAAGAACTGGATGTCCCGCTCCAACTCGCACCGTTGCTCTGCGTCGTGACCTGGACAGACATCCCGGTCACGATCAGGCTGCCACCGAACCATCCGGACATTAGATTATAATCCGCTTCACAGGCCGCGATCACCGCGTTTGTCCGCGCCGGCTCCG
>JBGQLF010001293.1:0-3485 GCA_041499985.1 Gemmataceae bacterium | reverse complement strand
GCCCAGACCGGCCAGGAACTCCTCACTTTCACCGTCAAGGGATCGCTCGGCATCCCCAACTGGGACGGGAAGGTGGCCTTCAGTCCAGACGGCCACCGCCTGGCAAGCACCAGCCCGGGCGGCACGGTGACGATCTGGGACGCCACGCCGCTGCCGGAGAAGCCGTGACCGCGAGCGGCCTGACGCGGCGAACCGATGCACAGACCGGCGGCGGGAGCGGCCCACGCTCTCCGCCGCCGTCTTGTTTTCGGGCGATGGGAAAGGAATCGACACCATTTTCACGCGCGCTGCCGTTGACCGGATCTCCTCCGGCCGGCACACTGAGGAGAGGCACTCCTTCTTAACCCGGCAGAAGGCGCTGCATGAAGGTTCGAGATGTCATTCGCTTGCTGGCCGACAACGGGTGGGTCCAGGTGTCCCAGAAAGGCAGCCATCGGCAGTTTCGTCATCGAACCAAACCAGGTCGGGTAACCGTGCCTGGCAAACTTTCCGACGATCTGCCAACAGGTACGCAGAAGCGCATCCTTCGCCAAGCCGGATTGGAGGCATGAAAATGGGCTCAGAAGGGATCAAGGCGCTCGAGACAGAACACGAACGCCAACAGCGGCTGGAGGAACTGAGTGCCGCGCAGGAACCCGGTTGGCTGGAGCAGTACAAGCCCGGTTCCTATGGTTGCCATGAGCTCCTCGACCGGACCGCGTTGGTAGCCGCTACGGTGGAAAGCCACGTCCTCTCTCACCCCGCCTGCGTGCGGAATCCCGAGTGGTATGCTCTGGCCGAACAAGCCGCGGCTGCCTTGCGGGAGCTGTATCAGCGCATTGGCGCCGAGCACCTGGATCCGAAAGAGGTGGAGTAGCAACCATGCCCGCAGCGCGTCCCCAAGAGCATGATCTCGTAGCTCTCCTGGTTGACATCCCCGAGCACGACCTCTCGGCAGGAGATACCGGCGCCGTGGTTCATTGCTATCCGCAGGCCGAGGCCTTCGAAGTGGAATTCCTGGATGCGGGCGGCAAAACGAAAGCCGTGGCGACGCTGGAAGGCCACCAAATCCTCAAATTGAATTGGGCTCCGGTGAACATCCCCTAAGTCGTCCTACGGTACAATCAACCTGACGAAGCCCGCATCGAGGCGGCGCGAGACCGCACGATCTCGGAGGAGGTGTTGTCATGATCCGAGCCATCGTTCGCAATGGAGTGATTCATCCCATCGACCCATTACCCGCGGAATGGTGCGACGGCAAGGAGGTTATGGTGCAAGAAACCGAAGCAGATCCCGTGGCTGGCGCCGAGGAAACCGACAACTGGTATCAGGAAATGCAAACCCTGACAGCGGATCTCAACGACCCCCACGAGTGGGAACAAATCGAGACCACTCTCGCTGAGGCGGACCAGCATGCCAAAGCAGTAGTTCGCCGCCAGATGGAACTACCGGAATGAACGGTTGCCTGCTGGACACGAATCACCGGGACTTTGAGGCCTTGCCGGATATCCGAACCGAGAATTGGCTGAGCTAAGTCTTGGAAGAAGAGAGCATCCGTACTCCGCCAGTAGGCGTCAAGGATAGCACGTGTCGCCCCCTACCGCGCAGCCGATACATGATTGAGAAGTTCGGGGAGCCAACGGTATGATAGAGCCGCGGTACAAACACTGGGACTCTCTTCAACCGAGATTGCCATGCAGACCAACGGCCAGACTCGCGCCGGTCTGGAGACTGCCGACGGCATCCTGACAGTCGATCAACACGGAACGGTCGAATCGCTCAATCCCGTTGCCGCGCGGATGTTTGGCTATACGCTCGAAGAAGTAACGGGCCGAAACCTTGCCCTGCTGCTCCCGGTTCTGGGCAGCGACCGCTTCGAGCACCGGCTCGCTCCCTACCTCCAGCACCACACCGGTCCCGATGCCCCGCGCCGGCTCGAAGGCCGGCGCAAAAACGGTAGCGTCCTGCCGCTGGAACTGGTCGTCGGTGAAATCCACGTCGGTCTCCGCCGCCTGTTCGCGGTACTGGTCCGCGACCTCAGCCCACGCGAGTGGGCCAAGACCGCACTGGGCGAAGATTGCGACTTGCTCGACATCCTCATGAATAATCTGCCGGATAGCATCTACTTCAAGGATGCCACCAGCCGCTTCATCCGGATCAACACCGCCCTGGCCAATCGGTTTGGCCTGAATGATCCCGTCGAAGCAATCGGCAAAACCGATTTTGATTTCTTCACCGCGGAACACGCCCAGCAAGCCTACGCCGATGAACAGGAACTGATCCGAACCGGCCAGCCCGTGGTGGGACTGGAAGAAAAAGAGACCTGGCCGGATGGCCATGTGACTTGGGTCTCCACGACCAAGATGCCGCTGCGCGACCAGCAGGGGCGCATCGTCGGCACCTTCGGCATCTCTCGGGATATTACCGACCGTAAGAGGACCGAGAGCGAGCTCCAGACGATGACCCGTTTCCTGGATTCCATTATCGAAAACCTACCCATCATGTTGTTCATCAAGGATGCCGAGCAGTTGCGTTTTCAGCGCTTGAACAAGGCAGGCGAGGAGCTCCTGGGCTTTGCGCGCCAGCAGTTGCTGGGCAAGAACGATTACGATCTCTTCCCCAAGACGGAGGCCGACTTCTTCATTGCCAAGGACCACGATGTTCTCCGAGGCCAACAGTTCGTGGACATTCCGGAGGAAGAGATCGCCACCCAGCATGGCAAGCGTGTTTTGCACACCCGTAAAATCCCTCTCCTGGATGAAAACGGCAACCCGACGCATCTGGTGGGGATTTCGGAGGACATCACGCAAGCCAAGCAGACCGCGGAAGCGTTGCACAAAGCCAAGGAAGCCGCCGAAGCCGCCAGCCGGGCCAAAAGCGAGTTCCTGGCCAACGTCAGCCATGAGATCCGCACGCCCATGAACGGCATCATCGGCATGACGGAGCTGGCCCTGGACACGGAACTGAAGCCTGAGCAGCGCGAGTTCCTGACCATGGTCAAGGCGTCGGCGGACGCGCTGCTGGACGTCATCAATGACATTCTCGATTTTTCCAAGATTGAAGCGGGCAAGCTCGACCTGGACGCCGTCCCCTTCCTGCTGCGCGACCTCCTGGGCGACACGATGAAGACGCTGGCCCTGCGGGCGCACAAGAAGGGGTTGGAGCTGGCCTCATGGGTGCTTCCCGAGGTGCCGGACCCCCTCGTCGGTGACCCGGGACGCCTGCGACAGATCGTCGTCAACCTGGTCGGCAACGCCATCAAGTTCACCGAGCAGGGCGAGGTCGTCGTGCGCGTCGAGCTGGCGTCGCAGACGGAGAAGGAAGTGACGCTGCACTTTGCCGTCCGCGACACGGGGATCGGCATTCCACACGAGAAGCAACAGGCGATTTTCGCCCCCTTCGTTCAGGCAGACGGTTCGACGACGCGCAAGTATGGCGGCACGGGCCTGGGGCTGGCGATCTCGTCCCGGCTGGTGGAGCTGATGGGGGGGCAGATCTGGGTCGAG
>JBGQLF010001292.1:0-3489 GCA_041499985.1 Gemmataceae bacterium | reverse complement strand
GACATCTCGGCCAAGTGAACAAGTGACGCCTGTGCAAGACCTCATTGCCAATTCCTATGTACAATAGCGCTTGTGCAAAACCTCGTGGCCAATTGTTGTGCAAAAGGTTATGTCCGGTAACAGGGACGCTTGTGGCTACGTTATAAAACAGGTCATTTCGCCCTACACTAGGAATCCGGCTTGCACCCCAATCCGGAAGTCAAGATCTTGGCCGGCTGCGTCTCCGCCTGGCCACCCGCATTGAGTGGAACCGGGGAGAGAGGGGGCGGTTTGGGAGCCTCGGCCGGCTTGCTCTTGTCGGAACCCTTGGCGAGATCCGTCTGGTGAAGGCGAACCAGGGCGCTCATCGTCAGCGGATAACTCGCTGTCCCGATCCCGAGTAGGGCGGCCATCCGTTGGCAGTCGAATGAGGGCGGCGGTTCCGGCCAAGCGGCGGCTTGGGTGACTGGAATCACCGGCGGCAGCGGTTTGTCGTCGCCGTGGATGAACGCCGGCATGGGTAACGTTGGCAAGGGCAGCGGGTCGCCGGCGAATCCCGTACCCACCCGGATGGTGCCTTTCTGGAACGGCCCCGCTCCCAGGAGCCACAGATCCTTGGCCGTGCTCTCCGACTCGACTACGCCCGATTGCCAGAGCGGCTGTCCCGTCTGCCGGTTGTAGGCGAACAGGGCCAACTTGGCGACGCCCTTTTGCTCGGTTTTCTTGGCAAACGGGATCTCCGGGACCTGGGCCGGCAGGGGAGGTAATCCCGGCACGAAGGTCGGAATCGTCATCTGTGGAATGCCGACCAGCAGCGAGTGCCGATCGGTGCCGATGCCGCCCGCGCGCGCTTCCACCACATACACTGCCTTGGAACGGTCTTCCTGGAGGATACAACCACAGGCCAGCAAGTGTTGCCGCAAGGAACTGATCACGTAGCCTCGGTCGACACTCCCATCAAGATACTGCGGATCGAAGTAGATCGGTTTCCCGGCGAGCACACGGAAATCGAGCTGCGAGACCACCTGGTCCACGGCATTGGAGATCAACAATTGTTCGGTAGCGGTGCGCTGCGTATCGGTCATGCGCGTCGTGCCGCAGCCCAGCATCAGACCGAGGATCGCCGCGAGGCCCCAGCACGGGCCGGGCCGCGGCTGGATTCTGGGCGGAACTGGCGAACCAGGCCGAGCAGGGGCATTGGTGTCGATGCGGCAAACCGCTCGCGCCCTCATGCGGATGATGCTCCTTGTTCGTCACGGCGACTCAAGCGGCAGAGGCAAAGGTTCACGGCTCCCCTAACGTGAGGACAAAGGACGTATTATGTCACGTAGCCACAAGCGTCCTCGCTTGTGGGCTGCTCCAGCTCACAAGCGAGGACGCTTGTGGCTACGAGCCGATGGCAGGTCCCTGGATCCTGCACTAGCGAGCCAACCGCTGGCCGGCACTGAAGCAAGTAGGTTTGCTGGAGCGGCCCAGAGATGCCACATTGGGCCGCATTCGTCAAGATCAGCCCCCCTGGTGGGGTCCGCGGGACGTAGACGGGCACCTTGTTTCGCCGATCTCTTCTCCTTATATAGGTGAGTGTTGTTCGCGGGTCCGTGCGTGGCCATCGTTCCCAGTCGCTCACCGGAACCGCCAACTTCAGAACCATCTCGATAAACGAGAGGAAACAATGAGCAAATCCAGGACGATGTTGGCCATCTGGGCACTGGCCTTCGGCACCTGCGCCGTCGGAGGCCAACAACAGGGCGATGCAACCGGCCGGCAGACGTATCAACTGAAGGCGACTCCCAAGACAGTCGCCTGGGGCTACTACGATGCGAGCGCCCAGCCTGTGCTCCGGATCAAATCGGGCGACATGGTGGAGGTGCAGACGCTCATCGCCAGTAGCCCGACCGGGCTGGAACGAGCGTTGCTGCCGCCCGCGCAGGTGGAGCAAGCCCTGCGGGACATCCACCAAGAAGTGACCGATAAGGGACCGGGCGGACATGTTCTGACGGGGCCGATCTACATCGAGGGCGCGGAACCAGGCGATACGCTCGAGGTGCGCATTCACACGATCAAGCTGGCCATCCCGTACGCCTACAACGCCTTCAGCCCGCGGGGCGGTTTGTTACCGGAAGATTTCCCACGCGCGCGCTCGAGAATCATCCCGCTCGATGAGAAACGCCTGCTCGCGCACTTCGCCGAGGGGATTGACATTCCGCTGCGCCCGTTCTTCGGCAGCATGGGAGTCGCCCCGCCGGCATCGGCCGGCCGTATCAGCAGCGTGCCGCCGGGCAATCACGCCGGCAACCTCGACAACAAGGAACTGATCGCCGGGACGACGCTCTTCATCCCGGTCCACGCGCGTGGCGCGCTCTTCGCAGTCGGCGACGGGCACGCGGCCCAGGGCGACGGCGAAGTCGATATTACCGCGCTGGAAACATCTTTGTCCGGCACACTGCAATTCTTCGTTCGTAAGGATTTGCACTTGCGTTGGCCGCGCGCCGAGACGCCGACCCATTTCCTGGTCATGGGCCTGGACAAAGACCTGACGCAAGCGATGAAGCTCGCGGCGCGCGAGGCGATCGACTTCCTCACCACCGAAAAGCAGCTCAGCCCGGACCAGGCTTACATGCTCACGAGCGTCGCCGTCGATTTCCACGTCACGCAAGTGGTGGACGGCACCAAGGGGGTGCACGGCATGATCCCGAAAGAGATCTTCAAGAAGAAGTGAGCAACCGGACCCCTTTGGCCCCGATTGCATCTCTTGCTTCTCACAAAACTAGGGCACTCTTTCATGAGCCCGACGCGCTAGCGAGGGATGGCCGTCCTCCTCGCTAGCGCGTCGGGCTCATGAAAGAGATGTCACGCTACCGCATCCCCCGGACCCGCGCCTGCAACGCGAGCGCATCCGAGTACCCAGGCTGATGCTTTAGCGCCTGTTCGAGGTTCGCCAGAGCGGCGGCGCGATCCTCCAGGGCCATGTGGACGAGCGCCAGGTAATAGTAGGTTTTCGCCGGATCAGCTCCTCGGCTCAGAGCCAGATCGAGATCGGCCCGCGCTTCACCAAAGCGTCGGTTCTGATGGAGAAGTAGACCCCGGTTGAGAGCGGCAGCCGCCAGTTCGGGGTCGATTTGCAAAGCACGGTTGTAGTCCTCGAGCGCCGGCTCGGTTTGTTGCTGGGCGGCCTCAGCCAGTGCCCGATTGTAATAGCAGGCCGCGATTTCGGGTTCCAGGGCGATGCAGACCGCGAACGCGGTGACCGCCCGGTCGTACTGCTGCATGCGATACGCGCAGACACCCTGGAAGAAGTGATACCAAAAGCCTTGCGGTTCCAGCTGAATGGCGCTTGCCAATTCCTCGGCAGCCGATTGGAGATCCCCCGAGCGGAGGAGAAAGCGCCCCAGGGCGTAGTGTTCCCAGGCGGTCTGCGGCGTCAACGTAGCGGCCAGCTCGGCCGCGGTTGCAGCCAGCTCGATCTGCCCCAAGGCGAGGGCGTTGAGATGCAGCTGGCGATACAGAACG
>JBGQLF010001291.1:0-3492 GCA_041499985.1 Gemmataceae bacterium | reverse complement strand
TTGCCACTGTGGAGGCGGGTTTTCCCAGGGCGACACAAGCCAGTCCGGGTGCAGGCCGGGGCAGCTTCGCCAATGCTCATCGCTCCTCAAACGCTGGCGTTGCCCTGAGTGATCTTCCACCTCACCATCAACGAACAGGTGAGGGGGACTCTCCGTCGCGCTGGTCAGGACAAAGGCCAGCAGATTTGGGCCCCGGCGCACGACGGGGGTAAGGTCGTAGAGCCGCTGGACCACTGGGACGGGCACGAGGGCGCCCACTGCATCTTCTTGCTGGTCCAGAAGCATCCCGTTCAGGGCTAGGCGGTATGGTGCTGTCGCAGTCACGCGCAGCCAGGCTTGTCGCGGCCGTCCCACGCACTCGAACTCCCGGTAGACCGTGGCGCTGTTCTCCCCTCGCTCGGCCGGAGAGATCCACTTGGCCACACTCGGCTCGCTGATGGCGCGGGGCGGGGTCTTCACGCGGGCCCGGAGATGGCAGGTGGTCAGCGTCGCAGAAGGCCAGTGGCGATCGTCAAAGTCCTTTTCGAACCACCAGCAACCCTTCCGCTCGAAAACAGGACTACAGCGCCACGGGCCATCAGCACATAGAGGATACTCCTGTTCGTCGAAGGCGTAGGCTCCTTCCACGGCAATGACGGGTGGCTTGCCGATCGTTGCCTGCTCGCTCGTGATGGCAATGCAATTGCGGCCGACTTGCAGGTAGGGCGCCAGATCAGCGATGACCGCGACCGGGAATCCGGGCAATCCCTGCTGGGCCAGAAATTTCCCGTTGACGTACACGCGCAGCCGATCGCGTGCCAGCACCTGAAGCCAGGCACGGCGCGGACGCTGGCTCAGGTAGATCTCGCGGCGGACGTAGAGGCGCTTATCCTCGGGGTTACTTCCAGCCAGGGCGAGGACATCTCCCCCCACCATGTAGTCTGAAACGCCTGAAGGGCTGAACCGAGCATGCCAGGCCAGGTGTCCCAAGGCCAGGGCAAACGCCCCGATCACGCAGGCACCGATTGCAGGACGCTTCATTCACAAGCCTCCCAGCCTTCTCTGGGCCCGATAGTTGATCTTGGTGGCGCCGGGCAGATTGAAGACATCGAACGACTCCACATAGCGCCGGCGAGCCTCGATCATCCGGCCGGCCTCAAAGTACGCATCGCCCAAGACGTTCAGGACATCGGCCCGCAAGGCTCGATCGGCCAAGCCGGTGAGGAGGGGCGCGAAGCTAGCCTCGACCAACTCCGGATGCAGGCGGTCGGCACGAGTCTGCACCATGCCCAGGTAGAACGCACTGTCCCGTTTGGCCGGACTTATCTGGCTAGCCCTCAGCCAGGCTGCCTGGGCCGCCATCAGGCGACGGTCCTGCTCGGAGTAGACCAGGCCCGCGTCGGTGACAATCGTCCCCCGCAGGTAGTAATGCAGGCCGAGATCGGTCCACAGCCGGGCCGTTTGATGGCGCACCGCGGGATGCGGCTCTCCTCCCCGGGCCAGCAACTCCTCCATCAGCAGGATCGCCTTGCGCAATTCCCAGGTATTGGCGAACCAATAGGTTTGGAAGAGGGTAGACGACGGCGCTTCCAGCCCGAACAGGTGATGGCCCACGCGGGCATCCAGCGTTCCGGTGTCGGCCAGCCCAGGCGTCAGCGTCCGATCATAGCCCGCGGGGGGAGTATACAACCCCTCGCGATAGTCCTGAGTCCGGGCAATCTGCCAGGGGAAGTCCTGCTGGTACGCCACCGCGCGGGCCCGGACCTTGTCACGCGCCAGCTGATAGGCCTGGAAGAAATGAGCAAAGGGCGTGGGCCGTTTCTGGCGGTAGTCCAGCTTGCCCGCGAGCAACCAGGTTCGTTCTAGGTGCTCGAACGGGGGAAACAGCGTGTTGGCCATCCGTAAGGCCTCGCGCGCAGCGTGGGCATCTCCCTCGCCTTCCAGGGCCCGAGCCCGGCACCAGTAGTATTCGGCGTGCAAGCGCTGGAAACACACCAGGCCTGCCACCCCGCTACCGAGCGCCGCCCAGAGAGTTGCGCCAACCAACCGCCGCGACAACGGCCCAGGGCTCCCAAAAAAGATGCCGGCGACGGCCCAGGGCACGAGCCAGTACCCGTAGAGCAAATAGACCCAACCACGTACCAAATCCGCCCGCTGTTCGTCGGCAACGGGGGCGCCAGCCAGACCGACACGGCCATTGTTGGGCGCCGCCATGGGATTCTCCTCCGGCGACATCGGATTCCCTTCCGGCGATTCGGCGCTCATGCTGGCGATCTGGCGGCGTTGCTCGTATTCACGGTCCAACATCTCAATGAGGGTCGGGTGATTGCAAACCAGAGCCGCATTCGCCGCTAGCGCGCCGCACAACAGCAAACCAGCGACCACTCCGAGGCATTCCGGGCGCCGCACGACAGCGGCGGCCCCGGCTGCGATCAGGACTAGGAGGACGATGCCGGCGCTGTCAGCGGGAACCCGGCGCGGGCCATGGAGAATCTCCTCCGGCACCAAGGTTGCTTGCCAGAGGCCCAGAGGCAGATAAATGCTCCGCAGGTCGGGGCTCAACGGCGGGCGAAGCCAGCCGGCCAGGACCAGGGCGGTGGCCGCCACCAGAAAAGCGAGAGCCAGTCCGCGGGGGCCGACTCCCCACTCGAGCACGGTGGCAAGCCCCTGGAGAAGCCTCTGGAGCCCGGTGCAGCCTCGGGCCCAGATTTCCTGACCTCGTCGTGCAGCCGTTGCTTCAATCACGTCGTGCCCACTTTCGCCAATCTGTATCCACAGTGTCATTATCCTGGAGGTAGCAGCCCCGGTCCGTCAGTTCATGCCAGTGGCGATAGAAATTTGAGAAATACACTACGACCTCGTCTCCGGGAGTCAGTCCCTGGCGTACTTCAATGGCTCCCAGTTCGACCAGGTGCTTGGTCTGGATCTCGCATAGTTGGGCCCGGCCTTCCGCGACGCGGAACACCATTGCCTTGCTACCGTGCTGAACCACGGCTGCGGACGGCACGACGGTGGTCCTGCGCTTCGCCCGCAGCCGTACAAAGCCGCTGATGCCGGCTTTGATCCGGTTACCTGGATTGTCCACCTGGACCACGACCGGGAAGACGCGCAGTTGCGGATTCACGATGGGCGCGATGCGGAGGACGGTACCGTAGAACGTCTCTTGCGGGAAACTATCCAGCACGATTTCGGCTTTTTGGCCCAGCGCAACCTCCTCCAGACGATCCTGTGGGAAATCCACGCGCACATGAATGGGATTGAGCTGAACGATACGCGCCAGGGAGGAACTGCCCGATAGCACCTGGCCCGGAACCACTTCCACCTTGTTGTCGATAAACCCATCCAGCGGACTTCTCACCTGGCAGTGCTCGACTTCGCGACGGGCCTGCTCCACATCGTTGCGGGCGCCAAGCAGATCCCGGGTCGCCTTGGCCAGGTTCTCTTTGTCTTGAAGCGGGCCCACAGACAGATCCTCCCGTGCCCGCTGGAGGCGCCGTTCGGCTTCGCTCAATT
>JBGQLF010001290.1:0-3495 GCA_041499985.1 Gemmataceae bacterium | reverse complement strand
TGCCCGCCACAATGCTGCTACCCAGAACACAGCCGATCTGAACCATGCCCCGTTTCTTACTCCTGCAAGCGGAACAACTTGCGCAGCGCTTCCAGCAACGTATGCCCGCCTTCGTGCGTTTCTTCAGTCAAGGCGGAGATCGGACCGTGCAAAAACTGATTTTGCAGCAGCCGAAAGGCGCCTTCGATGTAACTCCGGTCGGCCGCGCTGAGACGCCCATTCAGCCGGCTTAACAACTGCTGCACGATCGCCTGGCGCTTGGCTTCCAGATCCTGCGTGAGCCGGGCGATGATCGGGCCATGGCGCCGCCGGCTCCAGTCCTTCAGGAAACGCCGCTGCTCCTGTTCGACGATCGCTTCCGCCGGCGCGACCTGACTCTGCCGTTCGTGGAGCGTCTGTTCGCGAATCCGCTTCAGGTCGTCGATATTGAACAAACACGTCTGGTCCCCGTCATGGATACGCGGATCGAAATCGCGCGGCACCGCGATATCCAGGATCACGATCGGACCGCCGCTGCGTCGCGCTCGGATACGTTCATAGCGCTCCAGGGAGACGACCGGCTCGTTGGCTCCGGTCGTGCTCAGGACAATGTCGGCCCGCGCCAGAATGTCATCGAGCCGTTCCCACGGGATCGCGCTACCGCCACAACCCTGGGCGACCACTTGCGCTTTTTCCGGACTGCGGTTGGTCACCAGGATGCGCTGCGGCTGAAGCTGCCGCAGGTGGCGCAGAGTCAGCTCGCCCATCTTGCCGGCGCCGATGACCAGGATCGTCTTATCGTGAAAGTGCGCGAACACCTGGCGGACATAATCCACCGCGGCACTCGAAACGGAGACATGACCCTTGGCGATGCCGGTTTCCGTGCGGACGCGCTTGGCAACCAGGCGCGCCTGTTGAAACAACGCGTGCAGCAGTGGGCCGACCGTGGCGTGTTCCTGGGCCAATTCGTAGGCGCGCTTGACCTGGCCGGCAATCTGGCCTTCGCCGACAATCATGCTGTCCAGGCTCGCGACCACGCGGAACAGGTGTCGGACGGCCTCGGCCTGACCAAGCTCGTATAAGAAGGGGCGAAGTGCGTCTCCCGGCAACTGGTGAAACTCGCTGAGGAATTCCGCGATCAAGCCGGCCTCGGGCATCTGGGGGCAGTCGGCCCGGCCCAGGTACAGCTCGACGCGGTTGCAGGTGCTCAGGATGACCGCCTCGTAGCCATAGCGCGTGTTAAGCGTCTCCAGGGCCCGAGGCAGTTGCACGGCATCAAACGCCAACCGTTCGCGCATCCCCACCGGCGTCTTGCGGAAACTACATCCGACCGCCAGCAGCATCATGGAGCCCCTCCTTGCACCAACGTGTGCGAAGAGGCCAACGTCGCCACCAACAAGCCGAACGCCACGATGGTCAACACGGCCAGGTGCCGGCCGCGCGCATGGTAGCCGTAGCGGAGGTAGAGCAACAGGGCGAATACGATCCACAGCATGGCTGCGCCGAGCACTTTGGGATCGGTCCAGCTCTGGAATTGATCGACGCGCTGAAGCATCAGGACTACGCCAACCAGCACGCCCATGGTGAGCAGGGGGAACGCCAGGTTGATCGCCCGGCGGCTCATCTGCTCGAGCCGTTCCAGGCTGAGCAGCCGCAAGCCCCGGCCGGGGAGTGTCTTGGCCTTGAGCCGATGCGCCTGGACCAGGTACATGACGCTGGCCACAAAGCCGACACAAACGCCCACCGCGGCCAGCAGCAGCAACAGCCCATGAACCATGCCCCAGAAGCGCTCACCCTGGAGCGCCAGCGGGCCGTCGCTCGCAGAAGCATCCATTTCGGGCTTTCCAATGGCAGCCGCCAGCACTACCAGGCCCAGGACCAGCGGCAGAACGAAGACCCCCCAGGCAAGCCTGCGATGATGGATCGAGCCGTAAAAGTAGAACACCGCCAAGATCCAGGCGAGAAACAGCAGCGAGCCGAACTGAGAGGATAGCGATGGCCGCTGGACGATCAAGAAGAGAGTGTGCGCGAGCAGTCCCGCAGCGCCAAAGCAGAGGGCAAGCAGTCGCTGGAGCGCCCGCGGCCGGAGCAGCTGCAAGACTTCCAGGGCTACCGTAACCCCGTAGCTGGCGGCGAAACAGAGTATCGTAATGCGTTCCAAGAACATCGTGGCGGCATTATAGCGGGTGCTCGGGGTGTTGGACTAGGCTACGCGCCGCGCCACCATCCGTTTAGCCGCGAGCTTCGGGCGAGCGCGGACTCCGCGCTTGCCCGAAGCTCGCGGCTAAACAGCTAAACAGTTGGTCATTTACGCATTCGTTCCCGGGTCCGCATTGCGGCTGCCTGGTTCGTGGCTGGCGAACTCGCTGAGTTTCTTGTGCAGCGTATTGCGGTTGATGCCCAGCCGGGCCGCCGCCTTGACCTGCACATCGTCGCACAACTGCATCACCTGTTCGATCAGCTCCCGTTCGACACCGCCGACCAGGCGCTGATGGAGCGTTCCTTCCTCGAGCGGTACCAGCTGAATGCCGGTGCGGACCAGGTGCTGGATCAGGCTCTGCATGTCAGCACTCCGCTGCCGCGCCGGACGCAAACGCCTCTCCCCGCGCCCGGCCGGAGCCAGCAACTGAGCCGTCGGGCATTGGCCGTCGGCCAGGACTACGGCCCGTTCGACGTAGTTCTCCAGCTCGCGCACATTGCCTGGCCAGTCATAACCCTGAAGCTTTGCCAAGACCTCGGACGGCAGCTCGGGAGTTTCGCGACGATTTTCCTCGCTATAGCGATGGAGAAAAAACCGTGCCAGGTCTGGAATATCATCCCGGCGATCGCGCAAGGGAGGCAAGTGGATCGGCACGACGTTGAGGCGGTAGTAGAGATCATCGCGGAAGCGGCCGGCCTCCACTTCGTCTTCAAGGAACTGATTCGTGGCGGCGATCACCCGCGAATCGACTCGAATCGTCCGGCTTTCGCCCACACGCTCGAACTCCCGTTCCTGTAAGACCCGCAGCAGCTTCACCTGAAGCTTGGGGCTCATACTGGAGATTTCGTCGAGGAAGATGGTGCCACCGTGCGCGGCCTCGAAGCGCCCGGTCTTGTTGTCGATCGCACCGGTGAAGGCGCCTTTGACATGGCCGAACAGCTCACTTTCGAGGAGGCTCTCGCTCAGGGCGCCGCAATTGACCCGGACGTAAGGACCATCGGCCCGGTTGCTCAGGTTATGCAGGGCGCGGGCAATCAATTCCTTGCCGGTGCCCGTTTCGCCAACTAGGAGGACGCTGGCGCGCGTCGGCGCCACCAGACGGGTCAGCCGATAGACCTCGCGCATGGCCGAACTGCTGCCGACAATTCCGGGGAGTGGGGCGTCGAGCGACTCGGTACGTGGCGCAACTGGCGGCATGGCTCCTCGAACGTCCGTAAAAGGCTCTAACAAAATGTGGGGGCAAGTTTGCAACTTGCCCGGTCGATTGGGCAAGTTACAAACTTGCCCCCACATTCTGCTACAGCCTCTAAGGTCTT
>JBGQLF010001289.1:0-3503 GCA_041499985.1 Gemmataceae bacterium | reverse complement strand
GGTACCATCGGAGATCCCGGCCATCGGGACGCCGGCCGTCTTCGGACCCGTCGTATTGAAGATCTTCCCAGCCGGATCGGTCGTCTGGTTCGGCACGACGCCGAACACGCCTACGCCCCACGGCCCGGCAGTCGTGTCGGTCTTGGTGCCGTACATGTCGCCGCTGCCGGTGCAGGCCCGGTAGTTGCCCCGGATCATCCCGTAGTCGGTCGTGCCGATTTCGTTGGTATTCGGCCCACCGTCGGACGGACACAGGAACGTAGTGAGAGCGGTGTGGCGGGACAGGCGTTGCGTGGCGTTGTTGCCGATCGGGCCGTTCGACCCCGGGTAGACCTGTTGCCAGGCCGGTTCGTTGAGGTAAATCCATCCCTTGTAAACGGCGTCCTGCTCGATGTACGGCTGCACCAGCTCCGACCAGGTGTAAGCGTCCCAGTTGTCGAATTTCCGGCCGTAGGGCATTTTGCCGTTAGCGTCGTGGTAGTTGTGGCAGGCGAGGGCGAGTTGCTTGAGGTTGTTGGTACACTGCATGCGCGCCGCGGCCTCGCGGACTTTCTGCACGGCGGGCAAGAGGAGGCCAATCAAGACGGCGATGATGGCAATGACCACCAGCAGCTCGATCAGGGTGAAGCCCTGTCGGCGGAGTAAGCACGGCGAACGCCGGATCTGTCCAGCACGGAATGCGGCCATGAACACACTCCTTCGTACCCGTCTGTGGACCCTGAGGCAATGGGAAGAGGCTATCGAATGGGACCATCCGCCAACCCTGCTGTCAAGCGAAAAACCTGGATCCACGAAGGACAAAGGACAGAAGGACGCGAAGAGACTTACACAGACGGCCGGGGCGCGGACTCGCGCCTCCAGGCTCGCACCGCCCGCAGGATATCCTTTATGAATGGCAGATCCAGTGATGCCGAAAGGCGTTGAGCAGCGATCGCCGCTATCCACCCTACACGCGCTGGGTGGCTGACGTCGCGTTTCGCGGGTCGTGTGCGGCTTCCCGCGAGGCGGCTCAGATGCGGACAGGCGTCACGGCTTCTTGATCCACTCGACAAGATCCTCGATCACGACCGGCGCTACGTGCCCAATCTTGGCATAGTCCATCGGCTTGGCTTTGCCCTCGCCTTCCCCTTCCATGAAGAGGTGATTGAGCCTGGGATAGCTCTTGAGGCTCAGGTTGGGGCGGCGGCCCAGCAACTTTTTCCAACCCGCGAAGTCCTCCATGGTGACCTGGTAGTCTCTCTCGCCCTGTAAAATAAGCATCGGCTGCTGAATCTTGGTGGCCACTTCAGCAGGAGGATAGGCGCGCAGATCCATCCAGTAGCTGGCTGCCGCTCCCAAGGGTAACTCCGAGGAAGGCGTGTCCTTGGAGAGGTTGGGATCTTTCACCCGGGCGACCTGTGCCTTGATCTTTTCCAGCTCCGCCTTGTTCTTCTCCGAGATGGTTCCCTCCAGCGAGTAAATGTAGGTGAATTGATCCAGCACCAGGTCTTCCAGCGGGCGCGTGGGACCGGCCAGGAGCACCAAACCGGCAACGGCCGGATCAAGCATCCCGATCCGCGGCGCGACAATGGCACCGAGACTGTGTCCGAGCACGTAGATCCGCTTGGGATCAATAGCCTTGTTCTGCCGGAGCAACCCCAGCGCCGCCAGCACATCCTCGAGGACTTCCTCCTTGACCGTCAGACTGCTCAGCAGGGGGCCCATCTGTTTCCCATGCACGCGGGTCCGTTTGTCGTAGCGCACCACGGCGATGCCGCGCGAGGCGAGTCCCCAGGCGAGATCGCGGAACGGCCGATTCCCCAGAATGTTCTCATCGCGGTCATTCGGCCCCGAGCCGTGCACGAGTACCACCGCTGCGAAGGGGCCGGCGCCCCGTGGCAGGGACAAGGTCCCTGGCAAGGCCCACTCTCCCGATCCGACCGTGATCTCGGTTTCGCTGAAGGCATCTTTGTGCACGTAAGCCGGTGCGGTGTACTCCGCGGTGGACGGGGTGGGCACGATGTTGAGCCCAGTGATCTGCTTCTCCGAGTTAAAGACAATCTTGAAATCTAAAGAGAGTTTCTCGAAGCGGCAGGTGATCCAGACAATTTCATAGGGAGGCTTCTGTTCCTGGCGGAGGCCAAGTTGTTTCTGAAACGCCCCGACTTCGCCTGTCACGCCTTTCCACAGGTCTTGGAGTTTTTCCGTGGGCATGGCTTTTTGCATGGCGCTGTCGAAGTTCTTAACCGCGCCGGCAAAGTCTTCTTTGCTCAGCGCTACTACAAAGGCTTCCGCAAGCGCCTTCACCTCCGCAGTCGGAGAGGCGGGCGGCTGCTGCGCCCAGGTTACGCCCACGTGCGCCAGCCAAACGACGGCGCATGCCCCTAGCCAGAGCAAGGTCTTCACGTTGCTGTCCTCAGTACCTGATACGGGATCGGTAACAACTATAACCTTCCCTGCTTTTCCAGACGCTTGTAGAGCAGCAAGGAGTAGAGCACGGGCCACAGGGCGACGACGATGAGGCCGACGAAGCACCACAGCGGCGGCACACCGATCAAGACCGCCACGAACCCGGCCACGCCCCCGGCGACAAACAACCACGCAGCCACGCGGTGTGTCTGGTTCCAGACGGCTTCGCTGGCCAAGGTCCAGGGTGTACGCACGCCCATCCAGAAGTTCCGCCGCACGCGCCCGAGGACATTGCCGAGGAGGGCGAAGAACAAAAAGATGCCGCCGACCAGCAGCTGATACATCCACGCACCCTGCTTCAGGCTGGCCCACAAAAAGACCACATCAAGATAGCCCATCAGAGCCACCACCAGCGCCATGACGTAGCCATAGGTCGCGCGGAAGGGCTCTACTTCAAACGACCGAGGCGACAGCCACGGCAGCACCAGCGTCAGCAGCGTGATCCCGGCCATTATGCCCGGCAGGACCAAGAAATGCCCCAACACACCCGCTTTGGGCACCCAGTGATCGGGCTCAAAGTGGATATCCCAGTGGGTCGCAATGCGCTCGGGTAGCTGGTCGTACTGGACGAAGTAGAGGTACAGTGCGCCCGCCAAGGCTGCGACCGTCAAGGCAATCGACAGATACAGCCAACGCGTCATGGATTGGACTCCTGGTTCGTGTGGTGCGTGGGAAACAGGTCCCAGATGATGGCGAGCAAATCCTCCGCCACGGTGGTGTTGAGGGCGTAGTAAATCTGCTGGCCTTCGCGGCGCGACGTGATCAGGTCAGCTTGTTTGAGCACCGCAAAATGATGCGACATGGACGGCTTGGCCATGTCAAAGCGCTCGGCTAACCCTCCGGCCGTCATCTCCCCCCGTCGCAGCAGGCGAAGAATCTCTCGCCGCGTCGGATCCGCCAAGGCTTTGAAAGCTTCATTCATCCGCATAAGGCTGGTCAGTAATTTAGGTAGTTAGACAAATATCTAAATAAATCATAGCAGGGCCAACGGCGTGGTCAAGGGGGAGGAGACGAAAGCAACCGGGCCGGCCGGCTTGGGGTGTCCGGCCGGCTCC
>JBGQLF010001288.1:0-3514 GCA_041499985.1 Gemmataceae bacterium | reverse complement strand
GACCCCTCCGAGGTGGGGCTGGTGGCCCAGGAGTCTCACGCTCAACTCCTCCCGTGTTACACGGGGATCAAACGACGCCGTGACACGGCGCACCGACCCAGCTCAACTGCCGAGGCCGCCGGAGTGGGCTGCGAAGTCCCAGAAACCTCTATGGCGGCCCCGGTCAGATGGTTAGGCGAGGCTTACCGAACCAACAGGAAAACGAGGAGTGGCGCGAGGGCAACTCCGATCACGGCGAGCAACACGAGTGCCTGTTGCCGACGCCGCTGCCGGAACGTCGTGCTCGCGGACGGGTCTAAGTAGAACCTGCCTGGCTCCGCCTCCACCAAGACCCCGTGGCCGATCAGCCTACGGAAGATCCGCGAGTCCCGTACGCCGACTTCTCGGAGCGCCTTGGCGCTATCAGGCGCCACGGCGCCGGCGGTGGTGAACTTGCGAAGATACCGGTTCTGGCGAGCGATCAGAAACATGAGTCAAGCCCTCCCAACCAGGTGCCCCGACGGAACCCCAGCCGGCCAACGAGCGACCGCACGTCTCCGGCAACGACAGGACAGAGGATACGCAAACGCCGCAAAGGTTCACGCCAATCACCAAAGGCCCTCTCCTTCGCCTTTCGGACGTTGAAAGGCTGCCTGTTAGCAGGGTCAGCCGCTTGGTAGGCTCACGGTGCTCCTGCGCCCCACTTTCCAAACGTGCCCGGCAGCCTGCACTTTGGCGCCGACTGTCTGGAGCGTAAAAGGAGGACGAATCGCCGTTGGTAGCGGCGGCCGCACCCACGCTCTTGAGCCTTTTATGTCGTTCCAAGGGGCGTAGATCCTTTCTTGGTTGCGTTCTCCGGGAAACCGATTACTTTAGGCGCGACATCGACTCTTCTCTTGGTGCTGGGCCAAAGAGCGGCTCGGCGGCTACGCGCACGGGTTCCTAAACTTCTTTCCTGGTCCGTTGTCTGCTTCCAGAAAGGTGGGTCGTATGCCTCGGTCTCAACGACGCTTGTGGCGGCCTGGGTTCACGCTCATCGAGTTGCTGGTGGTCATTGCCATCATCGCGGTCCTCATCGGCCTATTGCTGCCGGCCGTGCAGAAGGTCCGCGAAGCTGCCAACCGCATGAGTTGCGGCAACAACCTCAAGCAGATCGGCCTCGGCATGCACAACGTCCACGACACCTACGGCTATTTCCCCAGCGGCGGATGGGGCTATCGCTGGGCCTTCGATGCACCGTACCAGAACGGCATCGGCAAGAATCAGCCGGGCAGTTGGCTTGGCTCCATGCTGCCGTTTGTCGAACAGCAGGCCGTCTATGACCTCGGCCGGGACGGAACGCCGGCGCAGATCCTGAAGGCCAACGCCCAGCGGGTTCCCCTCCCGATTCGCATGTACAACTGCCCCAGTCGGCGCAACGGAGGACCTTACACGTTGTTGTCGACCGCGGTTTACTTCAATACGGACCCCCAAGTCCCAGCTGCTGGAGCGGCCCGCTGCGACTATGCCGCCAATGCCGGCGATCTGATGACGCCTCAGAGCGCGGGGCCGGCCGATCTGAACGCCGGGCTGAACGGGCCGTTCACCTGGCTCCAGAGTCCTCCCCAGACGGGCGTCATCTACCAGCGCAGCCAAACGCGCATCCCGGACATCACCAACGGCACCAGCAACGTCATCCTAGTCGGCGAACGGTGGTTGGATAGTGCGCACTACACCGATGGCACGCACGGCGGCGACAACGAGTCCATGTACGCCGGTTACGACAACGACAATCACCGCGTGACGATCGTGCCCCCTTTGGCGGACATCGCGAATGTGCCCGCCAATCAACTTCTCACCGGCCCCATTCCGATCCCGCAGTTCCGTTTCGGCGGCGTGCATCCCGGCGGGGTGAACCTGGTCTTCTGTGATGGGTCCGTGCGCTTTATCGACTTTGGCGTCGATCCCACCGTGTTCAGGGCCATGGGACGGCGCACCAATTAATAGATGGAGTTCTCCAGCTGCGCCACGGCTGGTAGAGGCTCGGTTCACCGAGCTGCGGCGCTGTGGTAGGCACCGCCGAGCACTTTCCTTCACTATGCTCGTTGGAGTAAGTCGTCATGTGTTCTCGCGTTCGGAAAACCAGCCGATGGCTCCTGGCCGGGATGATGGTGGTCATCCTGGGGGAGTTGGCCGGCTGTTCGCGGGGAGGCAGTGAAGGGCCAACCACCTATCCCGTGAAGGGGAAAGTCGTGGCTCCAGGCGGCAAACCGTGGACCGGCGGGAGAATCGCTTTCCAGTCGGTGAGCGATCCGGGGACGAGGGCAACGGGGGAGATCCAGTCGGATGGCAGCTTCACGCTGGAAACGTACTACCTCGTCGAGGGGAAACCCCGCGTCCGAGCGGGAGCGGTAGCCGACGAGTACACCGTGGCGTTCGAGGAGCCCGGCACGACCGTGGACCGCGGCGGCAATCCCAGCATCCCGCCCCATGTTCTGCGCAAGAAATACCGCGTGGAGGAGAAAGAGAACTCTTTCGTCGTCGAAACCGGAAAGCCGGCCAGGCCCTAGCGGCCGGCTTCAGGCTACGTTCGCCTGGGTGGGGAACGGGTAAGGATGGGTAAAACCCAACAGAGGTGCGTGAAGTTCTGGGAGGCTGTTCTCTCGCACGGCGGCCCCACATGCACGGTGAGCGGGGTGCGAACGTCCGAGTAAACTGATTAGGTCCAATTATCGGAAGTCGGGCAGCATACGGTCGGCTGGGTACTTCCCTTAATCAATTGAGAGTCCATTCAACCAGCTCCGGCGGAGCTCGATTGAAGGCGCTGTAGCGGATGCAGGTCGGCTGCGCGCGCAGGTAGACCAAGCCCGGCCAGCTCTGCCGCTCACGTCCGTCAGGAAAGGTGCTGAAGTAGATTTCCTTCCGTCTATGGTGCTCGGCTCAGCTGCCGGCGGGGCACCAGGGAGCCTTCAACCCCCGGAAGCGAATGGGGTGCGGTCTACCTGGCTTATTGGACGATTCCCATGCGGTTCCCGGCCGGATCCTCGAACAGAGCGAAATGAACCACGCCAGGAACCTGGGTCGGCGGGATCAGGACCTTGCCACCGCTTGCAACCACTTGATCTAGCGTCTGTTGGAGGTCGGGGACGCGCACGTACAGGACGCGCTCGGGGACAGCTTCCTGCCGCAACCCTGCGCCCCGCTCCGTGCCGACCTCGCTGCCCAGCGAGAGGTACGCAGGGAACGGGCCAGGGCGTGACTGCCAGCCAAACACCTGCGCGTAGAGCGCGGCGAGTCGTTGGACGTCAGGACCGACGATCTCGAAGTACGCCACAGGGTTACTCATGCGATATCCTCCACGGACCAAACGACTAAGTAAAGCAGTGCATTGAAAGGTGGTGAACCGCCACGGTAGCGTACCAAGATGAGGGGGCGCTGGCGAGGCAGAAACACTGGTTCGCCAGGCCGGAAAAAACCGCGGTCTGGGCAACGGCGAGTTAAACGGAACAAGGCATATCGGACGCAGCTCGGCCGGGTTGACTGAACCTCCGACGGG
>JBGQLF010001287.1:0-3515 GCA_041499985.1 Gemmataceae bacterium | reverse complement strand
GGCGCTCCTCCAGGACCAGATTCGCCTGCTGGAGGAATTCGTCGTCCACGAACACGCCGTTCGACCGGGCCTTGTGGTCTTCCTGGAAACCCGTGGTGTAGAACAGCCCAAGACGCTTCGACACGTCTTGGACGAAAGAGGGCGGCTCGGATAGCTTCAGCGCCGGGGCGGAAGGATCCATGTTGACGGGGGTCACGTAGAGCCTGAAGTTGGGCGCGACTTCCTGAAGATAGAAACGGCAGATGCCGCTGACGTTCCTGTTCGGCACGAACGACGGCGTGGTGAGCTCGAAGTCCAGCTTGGTCCACCGACTCCACTGACCGGCCTTTAACAGAATGTTGTGCCCTTGGATCTCGATGAGCGCGGCGTTTGCTTGCCGGTCGCGGTGGACGAGGAATTCCACGGCGATCGGGCGCGGCGCTTTGAGAAGACTGTTTTCAGGCCCGACCAGAGTGGCCCTGGCTGTCTCGGCCTCAAACGAGAGCTTGGAGCGTTTCCCACCCCCTTCCTCGACGGGTTCCAGCGGGCCCTTGTCAGCGTAGTGTTGGTAGGTGCCGTAGGTTCCCAGCAGGTCCGGCGTACCCATGCCGGAGAGGCACCGGTGGTGGCCGTGCTGGGACGGACTGGGCGGGTAGTTGGATGGTAAGTCATAAAACGTCGAGGGAACCCCCGCCTCATCGAGGTAGTCCCAGAACGGGACGCCTTGGCGCCGGAGTAGTGTGGCAGGCAGTTTGTGATTGAAGGGCCAGAAATCGAGCGGGAGCTTGTGGTCGCCCACTTCCCAAGACCCTTCGCCGGCGACGGTTTCCGCGGCCGAGTAGAAGGGCGTGCACTGCTGGTGCGGATGCCGATGGATGAAGTCAAAGATGCCATGCGAGCCCGGTCCGGCCCCGTTGATGAAGTTGGCCCAGGCCACGGGGCTCTGGGGGGGAATGCTGGTGCCTAGGTCGCTGAATCCTCCCCCCTGGCGAAGCTTGTTGAGGTTGGGGAGCAAACCCTCCTTCAGCATGCTTTCCGACAGTCGAGGATCCATCCCGTCGATGCCGATGACGATGACTTTCTTGCCACTGCTTCTCGAAACCCGCCCTCGGCTCCCAAGCCAGTAGGAGCCGACCCCAACACCCGCCGCGGCGAGCGCGGAGCGCTTCAGGAAGAGCCTTCGGTTGGGTTTCTGCTTGGATGCTTCAGTCATGATGCGACCTGTAGGGGAGTACCTTTCTGTCCGCGCGCCATTCCGTTCGGTGTCTCGCCCACGACCAGCGCTTTGCCGTCCATGTAGTCAGGTACGGCCACGCCGAACAGGTCCAGCACCGTCGGGCCGATGTCCAGCAGTCGAGGGTTCTCGGTTGCCACGGGCCGGTTGCAGAACAGCACCCCAGGCACCACCGACGGATCGACACAATGATCGCCGCTCCACGCCTTGGTGTTGGAGTGAAAGATCTCCCTGGTCGTCCGGCCGATGGCTGCATCCCAGGAAACGCGAAAGCTGCGCTCATACCCCACAATCAAGTCCGGCGCCTGGTCTTTGTAAGGCCCGCGGTAGACCTGGGGTGCTTGGTAAACCTGCTTGATGGCCTTGGCCCCGGTCTCCGGGTCGACAAGCGTGGCCAGGCGCTGAGCGATTTCCGCGCGGAGTCGGTCCGCTTCGTTTCCCGGAGCGACGATGCCCTGGGAGTACTTCTCCTTGATGTTGAGAAAGATGCCGGTCAGGCCGATGGCAAACGCACGCGTCTGGGACCAATCCACCCCGGCGAGATGTTCTTCCTGGCGGCGTTCGTCCTCGACTTTCAGGTAGCCGTTTTCTTCCAGCCAGCGATTCAAGTCGATGCCTCGGCGAAACGTGTTGAAGCCGTGGTCGGAGAGCACCATCAACAGCGTGTCCTGGTTCGGGCAGCGGGCCATCGTCCTGCCTACCAGATCATCCATACGCCGATAAAGGTCTTCAATTACCTGGCGCTGCGGCAGGGAAACTTCCTTGGGGCGCGCGGGGTGTTGCTCGTCGAGATACCGCCAAAACATGTGTTGCATGCGGTCCGTGCCGTCAAAGACGCAGACACAAAGGCCGCGCGGAACCTTGTCGAGTCCGTCGAAAAACATCGCCTCGCGCTCCCGGTCCAGGTCCTGGCATTGCCGGATGAAGTGTTCGTCGCTGAGCACGTGCGCGTTGAGCGCCCACGTGTCTTCGGCCAAGCCGAGGGTGGCAAAGGAACCCTGCCGTTTCGCCAGGTAGCGGGGATACACAGCGGGATAGCCGACGGGCATCGCCGGATTCTCCGGATCGATGTTCACGGGCGTTACATACAAGTCAAACTCGGGTTCGGTGTTCAGCAGGAGGAACTTGCAGACACCGTACACGGCAAGGCCCGGCGCCACGCGAAAGCGAACCTGGATCCAAGCGGTGTATTCGTTCTGACGAAGCTCGTGTTTGGCGCCTCCGATCTTGAGGACCGCACGCTGGCGGTCCTTGACCGTGACCACGAGGGGCACCTTCAGGGATCCCAAGTCGGCGCGGAGCGGATGTTGCGGACCGATGAGTTCGGCCCGGATCGTGTTGCCGTTTCGGACAACGCGATGGACTTCGCCACCGGTCTGTTCCCTCTCGTGCTGGGGCTTGGTGGTGTAGTGGGAGAACATTCCCTGTGTGCCGCGGAGATCCGGGACGCACATGGCCGAGAGCTGGACGCCGCGTAGTTTCTCGGGCGGAAACGTGATCGGAACGCGGAGGATGCAGTTGCAAATGCCGTATTCGCTCAGGATGTTCCAAAACGGTTTGCTCTTGCGCAACAAGCGCACGTCGGCCTTGCCGAGGGGAAACTGGTACTTGCCCAGGCGAATGGTTCGCCGGGGCGGCCGAATTTCGACGGAGCTTAGCTTCGGCTGGTAGGTCCGCGGGTCCGGCGTCAGGAAGTCGAAGATGTTGTGCTTGCCCGGATTGACCCCGGTCTGGAAAGAAGACCACGCGACCGGGGAGATCGGCGGCAGCGTGCTGCCGAGCGGCTTGAAGCAACCCTGGTCGCGGAGCGCCGCCAGATGGGGCAGCTTGCCCTCGGAAAGCAGCCGGGTCGTCAGACCATAGTCCAAGCCGTCCAGCCCCAGGATGACCACGCGCTTGACCCGGCTACGAGTCAGGGCCCGTCGCCCCAACAGGGATCGCGCCAGCAGGCGTACCGGCCAGGTGACGACCATCAGTACCGCGGAGCCAAAGGCGGTGAACACTGCGAAAAAGGACCCAGCCAGGGCGAACCCGGCTGGGTTAGGTACCGGTTGCAGTCCCACTTGGCATAGCTGATGCCCGGCACGCTGAGTGTGTTTTGGAGCACCGTCCATTCGAAGTCCCGCACCTGCGGGCGGGTAAGGTCCAGCGTAAGTTGATTGCGCTGCAATTCCAGCTCGCGTTTAGGCTGCCGAATCACCCAGTCGGGGTGCTGCTCAAATAATTCGCTTTTAGGATTAACCATTTCTGGTTCGAGCCAAATGCCGAAGCGCAAACCGCGCTTGACGGCTTCGGCGGCCAG
>JBGQLF010001286.1:0-3521 GCA_041499985.1 Gemmataceae bacterium | reverse complement strand
TTGCTCTTCCTATCTGTGGAGCTAGATGCGCTACAGGGATTATCGCTAGGTCCTGCCGAACCTCGACCCGGCCCGGATTTTTGCACCTGCGGGGGGGCGCATCCCTTTCCATTCGCACTGGGCTGGTCAGTCGGTGAAGAAGCTGGCGCCGTCCTGACTGATCACCCTCCACGATACGGTGATCACACCGTTCTGCCCCGCTTCCCCAAGGTTGATCACCCCAGGCTGCCCCAACTTGTTGGTGTTGTAACCCCAGGGGTTGTACAGAACCACTCCCTGTGCAGTGGCTCCAAGGACGGCATAACAATGAGCGGCAACCAGCGTCGTGGTGCTCGGCGAGTTCGTGCCCAGGACTACCGCCTTGTTGCTCGCCAGAGCGGCTTCGACCTGCTGCTGAACATTGCTGGCCTGCGGACTGATCTGCTGGGACGCGCGTCCCGTGAGGATCGCCAGAGCATCGCCCGCGCCGCCCGAGTGCGGGTTCTGAATGGTCTCGCTGGGATCCCAGTCATGGACTGCCTGGATGACGGCCCGCTGCATGATGAGTGCCCACGATTGACTGGGGTCGGCCGTATTCCAGTTCGCGTCCGCAGAAGTCGTCGAGCCGTCGAAATACACCCATACGGGTTCCTGATACATCCCGCCCGTTGGGCGGCTTTGGGGATTGTTAAAGTTATAAAGGAAGACCTCGGCGAGGCAGGCGCGGGGGTGCGCGCTCCCATCAAGAAAAAATGTTCGCGTCCCCTTGTCAGCGCTCTACTTCCTGTCGGAGGGCGATGCCGTACGCGGTGGGATAAGGTGTTCGCCTGCCTCGGAAAGGATGCCAGCTGCATCCTCACCACGAAGCCATTGCAACACGGCTTCGGAAGCACAGGTGAAGTCATCGAAAATTGCCGAAGCATTCTTTTCGTTCTGAACACTCAGGACGACCTCCCAACATCCCCCCCTGCCGCGAAATATCAGCAAGGCGGCTCGACCATCGGCTGCATCTGCCCCATAGTCGCTTCCGTCTGCGTACACTTCATACCCTTCTCGATTTGCCCTCTCAAGAAAGCGTATTTCGCTCTTGTGCTGGGCTGTCCGTTCTTCGGTTGGCAACACTTCAAAGGGCCAGTATTTCTTATTCATGACCGTTTCTAATCCCAGTTCGAGTGGCCGTGATGTGATAGACGCCCTTTTCGTTGGTGACTTTGACCTCCCACTTGCCGCCGAGGATTCGACCCAGGCCCTCGCCAACCTTATCTGGATTGAACTTGCCTTGCTTGACAAGCGCTTCGAGATTGTCTGACGCTTTCCCGCTGATCTGGGTGAACGATCCTCGACCGCCCGCTTGTTGCTGGACTTGTCTGAGGCGAAAACCTGTTGTGCCTGGTTCACTCATCCAGCCGATTTGAAGCTCCTTCCCCGCCAGGCGTGCGTGGAAACTTTCTCCCCCTTGTCCAACAAGGAAGTCAGTGTACGGCTCACCACTGAGAAACTTACCTGTCTCAACCTGCATTTTGTTACCTGAGGACAGAAAAGAGCGGTCGGGAGTCTTTGTTACCCTTGATTCTATCCTCCGCAGGTCGATCCCAATCGATTGTACCCCAGACAGGCGTGAGAGGAAAGAAAAGGGAAAAGGTCCGCGTCCCCTGTCCCCTTTTTCGCATCCGCCTGTTGGACAAGGGGCGAAACAGGGACGATGGATCTTTGCGTCGCCAAACGTCCCCGTCTCGTCTGACACTCAGCTTCATACCAGGATAAAGGTCTCCGTCTGCGGATCCCAATTCCTGATCGTATCCAGGCCCAAGTGGCCATAGAACAAATCCAATCCCGGACCGCCCGATCAGCGTATTGCCGCCCCCGTTGCCGGTCACGGTCGTGGCGTCGAGCAGGGGCACTCCGTTGCCGTTGGCGAGCTTGGCGACCCGCGTTTTGTAGTCATCCGATCCCGCCCAGCAGGCCATGATGGCCTGGAGCGACGGCAAGTCCATGTCGTAGGCTGTGGTGCCGCTGATCAGGATGTTGTCGGCTCGTCCGCCGACGAGTGTGCTCGCGCTGGCACCGGCGATCAGCAAGTTGCGCCCCGTGCCCCCCGTCAACACGTTGCCGCCCTTGCCGACGAAGAGGTCGTTGCCGGGCCCGCCAACGACGTTGCGGATGTTGCTGATGCCTCCCGCAACGCCAGTGGCAAGGCCCAGCGGCAGATCGACCGTGACCGGGCCGCTGAAGCCCGAGTAGTCCAGGATGTTGACGCCGCTGCCGCCGTTGATCGCCAGCGAGGTGATGCCGTCGTAGCTGAGCGTAAAGACTTCGGGGGTGTAGTTCTGGACCGCCGTCAAGGTAGTCCGTGGACAGGATTTCCTCCGTGGTTAGGAATCGGGCATTCGGGTGGGCGCGTTCCCAGGCGATGACCCGGGAATGCCAGGCGTCCTTTGGATTGGCCAGTGCGAGCCAGTAGAACGTATCGGCGAAGTACACGCCGCCCATGTCCCGTCACTCCGGCCGTTTCGGCGTGCCGTAGAGATAGTGGTCGTGCTGGGCCGCTCCGTCCGTGGGGAGCTGAGCCAGGACTTCCGGCGGCAGCTCGCGGGCCCGCGCGGCGATCTGTTCGGCCAGCGACGGCCGTGCCGGCTCCAGGACGATCCGGCCGACCCGCACTTCGGCCACCCAGTCAGTCCCCGGCTCAACCCCGGCCGCCCGGCAGAGATCGGCGGGCAGCGTTACCGCGCCACTGGTGTCCGCTTTGATGATCGTCGACATGGGCTGCGACCTCCGCGGGCGAACTGCTGTATTCGCTTAGTACCCGCGCCGGGTGGTCCTCACAAGGGAGGACAGTCATGGATGTCGAGACAGGGGACCAGCAAGGTTTTAGCCGGAAAACCTTGCAGGTCCCCTGTCTCGGTTCTGAACCATCTCGATGCAATGTGCCGGTGTCGCCGGGGAAGCGGCCTGCGGCAGATCAATCCAGCGACCGCCGATAATCCTCTAACGAGGTTGTCGCAGCTTCCTTCGAGCGTTCGTTGAGAAAACGCCGAGGCATTTCAAGTTTTTGCGATTCTTCTGGAAAAACCCCGCTGGGGTTACGCTGGTGTTGAGGCTAGACTACAGAGCGTCCTAAACAGTACTTGCCCCTCCCTGGAAAACTTGCGAGACCCGAAGAGAATGCGGATGATCATGACAACCACCCTTCGACCGACCGGCTTGCTGCCGCGCCTGCTGCTGGAGCTTGTCTGCGGGCTCGCCGCGGCATCACCGGCCTATGCCGTGGACGAGGTCATCGACTCCGTGATCTACACCGATCCGGACATCCCGGCGGCGCGGGTGGTGAAGGTCTTCCCGCAGCGCTTAACCGCGCTGTGGTTGCAAGCCTTGGAACGGCCAGAGAACAATCTGAAGTGCCAGGCCGCCACGACCATCGCCCTGGCTCACCGGCGGGGAATGCCGAGCCTGGAGACGACCGTGACTCCGCTGCTGCGGGCGCTCGACCAGCCCGAACAGCACCCGGCGGTGCGGCTCGCCGCGGCGCAAGCGCTGATCAC
>JBGQLF010001285.1:0-3524 GCA_041499985.1 Gemmataceae bacterium | reverse complement strand
GTTCAAACCTTCACGCTTGCCCCTGCGGGTTCGCCGGCACCACGGACCGCGCGTGCGCTTGCCGCGGCCGCGAGGCGGAGCGATACCAGCGCCGAGTCTCGGGACCCCTGCGCGATCGGATCGACCTGTGGGTCACCATGCCCCGCGTGGCGCCGGTCGGCCTGTTGGCTCTGGACAAAGCCGGGCCGGCCGCGTTCAACCTACCCATCTGGGAGGCGCTGCGTCGCTGCCGGGCCGATGGCAGCCTCGGTCGTTCTCTCGAAGGTACAGACGCCCAGGGCGTGGTGCTGGAGATTTGGGATGTGGAGCGCCACCGCCGAATCTTCCTCGACTTCGACTCGGAGGCCGAGTTTGCGCAACAACTGCTCGGGGCGACGGACAAGTTTAACGTCAAGCGCGTCTGGACACGGACCGCTGTGTGGAATTCGAAGCAGGTTCCCGAGGTACTCGGAGATATCTTGCTCGCCGCCTCAACAGAGAAGCTGGCGGTCATCACCGGTGGCGAATATCGGGGGAAGGACGATCCGGTGCTGTTGGCCGTGGAACCCCTGGCGAATGGGATCAACCTATTCCTACGTGATCGCTTCTACATGACCCAAGGTGATGGGCGCGGCTCGCACAACATGTTCCCGATCCCGTTGGCTTTCGGCGAAGCCATTGCCACAGTCAACTCGCGGGCGGTGTCTGTCTCGGCCATGATCGCTCTCGACGCTCACGGCGAGATCCGCGGCATCCGCGATGTTTTCGCGGATCCGGCCTACGATGAAGCCCGCGAACGGGGCCAACGTCTCAACAAGGCGATCTGGGACGCGCACGGCGGCAACTTCAGCCCGGTGGGTGTGGGCGCTTCCAAGGTTGAACAGTCTTATCCCCTGGCCAAGATGATCGCGCGGATCACGGCGCCGGGATCGCCGTATGAGTCGAAGCGCCGGCACGCCCAGGCGACTGCGGGTGAGTCGAAACAGCCGGTGTCCGTTCCAGATCATGCCAGTGACGGCCATACCTATTCATGAACCCGCTCACGGTGTCCGATTTCGTGGGTTAGGATTCCCATCCGGACGGGATGAAGCAGTCAGGATAGGAATCCTAACCCACGAAATCGGACCGGAAACTCTCACCGGGAACGTGTCGGAGACGTCGTTACGCACGGTAGATGGCCAGGATCGGCTAAGAGCGGATGTGCTCCCAAGCTTCCGGACTCGGATACCTGTTGATCACTCGCAGAGCCTCCCGCTCGAGTACCCTTTCGCTATGGTTGAAATCTAAAATCCGGGCCGTCACCATTCCAATCGCAGTTACGCCCTCAATTCTGCACGCGGACAAGCTGAAATGCTCGGCCCAGCGGTCCTGGCGGGGATGGAAGAAGCGAACGAAGGCACCATTCTCCCAGTGAATCGAGCCGATGTCGCTTCCTTTGGCCTGGTTGCAACAAGCGCAGGCATAGGCCAGGTTCTCAGGCTCGGTGGGCCCGCCATGCTTTTCGCTAATGATGTGGTCCACTTCGCAGCCGAAGTACGTATCTTCTTCGGCAAGCAAACAATACTCGCAGAGTCCGTGTGCTCGGGCCACGACCAAACGGCGTAGATCCGCACTGATGTACGTGTTCGACATCGTTGCTACTCAGGCGCCAGATGGCGGCGGGCGCGCGCTTTGGCCAAGCGCATCAGATGCTCCAATTGCAAGTAATGGTTCAATTCCGCCGTCTCAGCGGAGGATAACCCGCTGGTTTTCCCGCGCCGAATGAGATCGGCCACCCGAGCCTTCGTCGCTTCGGACGGACGAAAGGCCACCACGCCACTGGGCGTGGTGCCGCCGGCAATGAAATCCACGAATTCTTCGTAGGCGAGTGTCATGTTCACCTCTTTACGCGACGCACCAAGCCTTCCTCCTCAGCCGAGGCAGCGCATTGCTCCTGAGAGTGACTATAACTAGACAGGTGTCCAGATGTCAACAAGAAGTCCGTTTTTCCGGACCGGATCTGACTTCTTCGAAGTCGTTGGGGTTTCTCGCGTTACCTTGCTGTAAACCTGTAAGAATCCCTCAAGCGAACAGGCGATTGCTCAATGAAGTCAGCCGCCTGAATGGCGAGGCAATCCATACACGATCAGGGTTCAACGGAGCAAACCCGGAGCACGCCTTGGCCGGGTGCGAGGCGAACGGCTGCATCAAGATCTGACCTTATCTCGGAGATCCGGTATCTGCCAATCGATCTCAGGTTTGCCAGCCTGGCACAAGGCTCGGTTAATGGCCGAGAACGGCTTGCTGCCGAAAAAGCCGTTGTGCGCCGACAGCGGGGACGGGTGGGCAGCTTCGATGACGGTGTGCCGGGTCCGATCGATGAGGCTAACCTTCTTCCGTGCATAAGCGCCCCAGAGCACGAATACGACCAGGCTGTCATTATCGCTAACCTTTTGAAGGATCGTATCGGTGAACTTTTCCCAGCCCTTGTTCTTATGCGAATTCGGCTCGTGGGCCCGCACGGTGAGCACGGCGTTGAGCAAGAGGACGCGTTGCTCGGCCCAGGGTACCAGAAAGCCGTTGTTCGGGATGCGGCAGCCCAGATCGTTGTGTAGCTCCGTGAAGACGTTGGCCAGTGAAGGGGGCGGCCGAACGCCGGGACGCACGGAAAAAGCCAGTCCGTGCGCCTGGTTGGCGTCGTGATAGGGATCCTGGCCCAGCAGGAACACGTTGACGGCATCATACGGCGTCCGTTGCAGGGCGGAGTAGACTTCCTTCTCAGGTGGATAAACCGTGTGCTGACGGCGCTCCGCCTGAAGGAACTCCTGGAGCTTGACGAAGTAGGGCTTGTCGAATTCGTCCGCCAACTGCGCTCGCCAGGACGCCGGAAGGGAGGGAATCATGGATGCAGTTCAATAGAGGATCGCTTCTCGAGCGATGCATGACACCGTTCGGAACCCGCCCGCAGCCCGAGCCAGGTACGCGGGTCATCCTAGATCCCGGCCCTGCCGACAGTCAGCCAGGAATCGTAGTGGCAGGGAGAAGGCTTACGATACAGGACAGCAAAATCGGCTTCGAGCTGCTGGACCACCTGTCGGGCTCGGGCCGGATCCCGCATCAGCGCCGAGGCAAGGCCTTCCAGGAAATGGGCGGCCAGGCATTCGTCGTCGGAGCAGCCGGGGTAGCGCCCTCGCAACCTGTTGAGCCAGGCCCGGTTGTGCCCCTTCTGGGAGCAGGCCAGCTGATAGACCGCCTCGGACAAGGTGCAGCGCTGGGTCAGGACATCTCTGTAAAGCTGTTGACAGAGGAGATTATAGCGATGGTACTGGTCCATTTGACCGTCGAGCCACTGGCTCTCGCGGGCGACCTGGCGCAGCTCTTCGAGCCGGGGTGCGTTCGGCTGCGCGCCGAGGTACCCGGCCAGGAGTGAGCTATACAAGACGACCAACGCCACCGCCGTGCAGGCAAAGGTGAGCATTCGGCTGCCGATGCGCGGACGATAGCGGACCACGATGGCCCATAATCCAAGCACCAGTGCGACGGTAATCCCCTTGAAGGCGGCCAGG
>JBGQLF010001284.1:0-3529 GCA_041499985.1 Gemmataceae bacterium | reverse complement strand
CGGCACTGTCGGCCTCTTCTTCATGGCAGGCGCCGACGGTGCCTTCGAGGTGGGTCTCGCTGTTGAATTCCGGTTTGAGCCAATAGCCGATACTCCCGAAACCGACATCGCCGGTGCCCAGCGGGCAACCGCCCTCGATTAACTCCAGGTCCGGCTGGCCTTCGGACTTTTCGTGGATGGTCCGCTCGAACACCAGGCCGTCGTAGTAACCGGCCTGGGAGAGAGCGATGAAGTTGCGCACATGGTTGGGAGCTTGCTCCGGTTTGAACGTAATTTCGATATTACCCAGTTCGGTCTCCAGGAGCGCGTGATAGACGAGCGGTTTGCCTGCGGGGCTGACGAAGCGGATGCTGTCCCAGCGCTGCGTCACCTCGCTGTAAAGCTTGCCGACCGACTTGCCCGTCATCGTCATGTCGGGCGGTTGCCAATCCGCGGGCGGTTCCGCGCGCGTCGCCTGGGCAAACGACTGGTGCAAGCGCGGATCCAACGCGAGTTTTGGGTCGTTCGTGGTGGAGTTGGCGCTCACCGCGGGTGCGGGAGATGACCCTTCGGACTCGTCGGCAACGCCGGACGGTCGATTGCAGCCCGCCAGCGTACCGCTGAGCACTCCGATCACTACACTCAGCCGGGCGACAGCTCCGGCCCATCCCATCCTGTTGAATGCCATGTTCTCTTCCTTCCGCCAGATCACAACGGCTCCGCCCCTGACCTGAAAGGGGCGCGATCGTAGTATAGCTCGCCGCCGCCGTCAATCGGGAATGACGGGAATACGGAGTGAAAAGCGACTGCGAATTGACCCCTGCTGCCAAGGACCGCTAGAATGGATGTTTTGTACGGAGCCCCCGATCCCCTGGCTCGAGGTAATCTCGTTGACTCTCCTCGCCTTGCTCTTCCCGCTGGCGGTCTATTGTTTCCCGTTAGCGGTTTACTGTTTGATCCTGGCTTATCTCAATCGCAGGCGCCACCCGGTTCTGGTGCGCGGCACCTGGGACCTGGTTGGCCTGCTGTTCGCGGCGTCAGGGTTCTTGCTCTTTGGTGGGCCGGACATTTTGCAGACTGTGTACGAGCACCAGAGGTCCGCCTATGCGCTGAAACAGCCCGGGTTCCTCAGCCAGTCCGGCGACGAAGCCTGGCTCTTTTGGATTGCCATGTGGGTGCTGTATTTTGGGCTGGTCGTCGGTGGAGCCGCCTTCCTGCTCCGCCGCCGCCGGACCATGACGACGGTGTACAACGTGCATCCGGCCATCTTTGATGATGTCATGACCCAGGTGCTAGACCGCCAAGTCGGCTCGTGGTCTCGGAGCGGTAACCGAATCGTTGTTGTGGACGGTGGAGTGGCATCCAGCGACAGCGCCGCGCACCCGGAGGGACCACCGACGTTGCCCTGGGATCCAGATCCCGCAGCCGGACTGGCACCGAGCCAGCATGTTCTCTTCGAGCTGGATCCGTTTCCGGCGATGCGTCATGTGACGATCTACTGGCGGACGGCGACGGAAGAGACGCGACGGGCGATCGAAGCCGGACTGGCAGTTCAATTGGCCCAGGTACGTTCCGGTTACAATCCAACTGGCGGGTGGTTCCTGTCGTTGGCCGCCTGTCTGTTCTGCGGGACGTTCGTTTCTCTGGTCCTCCTCATGGCGACCGTGATTTTGCGCCTGGCACGTTAGAGCTCGGAACCACTTCTGACGGGAGCCTTCCTTCGCTCGAGAAGTTCGCCAAGGGTGTCGGCCGCAGTAATTGCACCGCATCCGCCACGGTGCCTGTTCGCGCGGGTTGCCACAGGCTCGCAGGTTCCAGACCCGGCGGTGAGGGTGGCACGGCAACTCCGGGGGGCGTGCCGGGAAGCAGCTTCCGCGGTGCTGGCAGCGGGTTTTCGGGACCGGGGACCACCGAAAGGGTCGGGTCCACACCGGCGGCCGGCAGCGATCGTCGCAGCGCGGCTACAGTCGGACGAATGGTGATGTCCTTATCCGCTTCAAAGAGACGGCCATCCGCCAAGGTAAACTGGACAATGACCCGCAACTTGTCGCTGGAAGGCCAAACCTTCCAGGGAAGGATGATCTGATAGCCGGTGCTCAACAGTCCGCTGCGCCAGGCGCGCCGCAGCTGGTCGGGGGAGAGGTCCCACGACGACAGAGGAGCCTTCAGGCCCTGCGGATTGATTTCCAGGACCTCGACGTGCAGGGCGCCTGGAGCCTTGATGGCGTGGCCATCGGCGTCGCGCGGCTCGAGAACGACTTGCAAGGCTTCATCGCCCGGACAACCGTCGTCGTCGTAGCCGCCGGTTTGTCGGCCCAGGACGATTTGCTTGAGCGTATAGGTTTGCGACGCCAGCTCGGGGGAAGGTTTGGCCGAGGTGCTCTGCCGCACAGCGCCGAGTTCGCGCAGCATACCCTCATTATGGGCATCGGCGCGGGCGAGCTCGGCCCGGAGCTCGCGCAGTTCATTTTCGCGCGTACGCAATTCCGCTTCCAGAAGGTCGCAGTTCCGGCAGCCGACCGCCGCGGACAGAAACCCCAATCCAAGCAGCAATGCCACGGGCCTGTGCATGGGGATCCATCCCCTCCTGCCAATTGACAAGGTGACAAGGTGACAAATAACAAATCAATACCTGTGTAGGCATTGGGGGAAGAGAATCCTCACCTTGTCACCTTGTCACCTTGTCAGCCTGCCGGCTTCGGCGGCAGCTGGCTCGCTGTCAAGCGCTCCAGAACGTGGTCCACGACCCCATACTCCAGGGCTTCCTTGGCCGACATGAACTTATCCCGATCCGTGTCGCGTTCGATCCGCTCGAGCGTCTGCCCGGTGTGCTTGAACAAGATGTCGTTGAGGTCCCGCTTGAGGCGAATGAACTCCTTGGCATGGATCAGGATTTCCGTCGTCGTTCCTTCCGTGCCGGCCAACGGCTGGTGGATCATGACACGCGAATGGGGCAGGGCATTGCGCTTCCCCTTGCTGCCTGCACAGAGGAGGACCGCACCCATGCTCGCCGCCTGACCGATACAGTAGGTGGCCACATCGCAGGTCACGTACTGCATCGTGTCGTAGATGCTCAGCCCCGCTGTCACGGAGCCTCCGGGCGAATTGACGTACAGATGGATATCGGCCTTGGGGTCATCAAACTGCAAGAACAACATCTGCGCCACAATCAGATTGGCGCTGTTATCGTCGACCACACCCTGCAAAAAGATGATGCGGTCCTTCAGCAGCCGGCTATAGATGTCGAAGACCCGTTCTTCACGGCCACTGCGTTCTACCACGTAGGGTACTAGGGGCATGGCAAACCTTTCCGAGCAAAGCCCGGCCCCCAAAGAGAAATCGGCAGCCGGGGATCAAGGCGATGAGAAATTCCACGAAGGGCGAGCATGTCGCACAAGCGTGCAGAGCCACGCAAGCTGGGCAAGCGCCAGGTGGACGCCGTGGGGCGCCTAGCGTTTCTTCTCCTCCACCAACTTCATGAGCACGTCGTCCACCAGGCCGAACTCCTTGGCCTCGTGAGCCGAGAAGTAGCGGTCGCGTTCCGTCTCGG
>JBGQLF010001283.1:0-3531 GCA_041499985.1 Gemmataceae bacterium | reverse complement strand
TCGCGCTCACGCTGGGCCTGCACTTCAATGTGGATGAGCAGCCATCTCTCCGCGCCGCTCTTCAACCATACCTTGACCAGCTTGTCTACATAGCGCCGGCCCAGCTTCGCCGGGCGCACAATCTGCTGGAGCTCCTTGTCCAGCATCTCGTAACCGCGGCGCCAGTCGATGTCGGCGTGCGCCTGTGGGAAAAAGAAGGCCAGGCACAGCTCGAAGTAGCGGTCGAGCGCCTCCTTCCAGAAGCTGTCGGAGTCCGTCACGGGTGCCTCCATTGCACTTCCTCGGCCGGTCGGACCTCGCTGGTGCTTGCGCTTCGCCATAGCAACTGCTAGAATACTTCCCTGACTCCATCTCCGAAAGGAGACAGGAGGCAACCCAACCGACAGCCTCATCCGGTTGTGCCGTTCGATTCCTGAGCGGCACGTGGATAGAGTCCCTTCCGCTTAATGGTTCGCAGCAAGAGTTGATCCAGTTCCTCGTACTCCGGCGAGCGCAGGAATTCTTGCCTCTGCTCTGGGTCGGGGAAATACCGCGCAATCAACCCACTCTGTGGGTCCGTCAACGCGTTGGACAGGCTGATCCACGAGTCTGCCTTACGGGCGATTTTTTTTGCCTCGGCGACGAGTTGCTTGGCCCGGTCTTGGTTCATCACCGCTACCTCCAGCTGCGCTCGCCGTGTCCGGCGGGCCTGATAGATCGATAATCTCTACCGAGGGTGGCGGGGCATCAAAGTACATGGCCAATTGACCCAACCGCCGCCCCAAGCGGCACACCGCATCCCGAAGCAAGGGTACGTTCTCCTCCGCCGTAGCGACCTCATACACGACGACTTCCTCCCGATACACGTGCCCTGCCCGGCTCTGCCACCGCCCGTGACTGGTGGGATGGATCGTGAATCCTCCGAATCGAGCGAGCAATTCGCGGTGCAGATCGACGATCACCTGCGGGTCGATGGGCTGGCCCTCGTTGTCCGTGAGTGGCACATTAAAGCGGCAGGGGCAGAGTCGCATTCCTGAATAGTAGCAGCCACGGACCGCTGAGGACAGGGTAAGAACGCCACTCCACCCCTTATTCGATTCGCGCTGGACTTCCCGGTTTCGCTTTGCAGGGCCCGAGGTCAGCTTATACAATTGCGGTCATATTCTTCCCCATTATGATGGCTTTCCCAGGGCTTTGGGCAGTTATCAAGTGGAGCCTCGTCGGAGCTAACGCCGGCGTCGTCGGACGGGATCCAGAGAGAGGTTTGGCTGCACGCGCAGGGAGGCTGCCCTCCGAAACCTGGGCCACGAGCAGGCTGCTTTAGCTCGCCCCCGTGCCCTCTCGACCCCGGAGATCGCCATGACCGCAACGCCCTTCGACCGCCGCCTTGCCCGGAGTCGATTCCGGCGCGGCTTCTACCGTCCTCACCTGGAGCTGTTGGAAGGGCGCTGCCTGCCCAGCGGCAACCAGGCGCTCACCACCGATCCGGGCGTGCAGCAGATGCCGTCGGTCGCCGTCGATCCCGCCGACGCGAACCACGTCGTCATCGCCTACATGGACTACTCGCTGGTGAAGACCGGGTATGCGGGCATCGGTGTGGCGGTATCGCACGACGGCGGCAACAGCTGGCAGCATAGTGCCATCCCGCTGCCGAAAGAATTCGATCAAGGGGCGGCCAATCCGATTGTGCAATTCGACGCCCAGGGGCACGTCTTCGTCAGCTTCATGTCGGTCACTTTCAAGGGGCCGACAGCCTCCGCACTGACCAACGGGGAGTTCGAGGATCGGGGCGCACCGGGAACCGCATCGAACAATGGCATCTTCGAGGTCCGCAGCGATGACGGCGGCCTGAGCTGGCAGCAGCCCGTGGCCATCGTTTCGCACCTTTACGACGGTACGCACCCCGTCTTTTTTGAGGTCATCCCCGACCTGGCCGTCGATCGCTTCCGCACACTACCCCACGGCCAGCCGAACCCCAACTTCGGCAACGAGTACGTCTGCTGGACCCGAGTGTATCCGGCCGGCCAGTTCCCCGGCGATCCGAATTCTATCGGCGGGACCGACATCATGGTCGCCGTCTCCAAAGATAGCGGGCAGACCTGGCAGACCCAACTCGAGAAGGTCCCCGGCCTATCCGCCCCGGTGACGGTCATTCAGGATCCATTGGACAGTGCTGCAAACGCTGGGGGATCTGCCAATCCACTCGGTTTCGGCTTTGTAGATCAGTCGCAGGTGAGCGTCGGGCCGGAGGGCGACCTCTACATTTCGTACTTCAGCAACGGCGACTACACTGTGGCGCACTCCACCGATGGCGGGGCCAGTTTTGTGATTCCCGACCACAAGACCCCCACACCGATTCCGTTCGGCAACGGAGAAGCCACCAATGTCAACGAATCTGGCATCGGCAAGAGCAATCAATTTCGCACATTTCCCGTACGCGATATCGTCGCGGACCCAACTCGGCCCGGATATGTTTACGTCGCTTCGACCAAGGTGATCTCCGACGCAAAAGGCAACCAAATCGACGCGGCCGACATCATCTTTGCGCGCTCCACCGATTACGGCGCCCACTGGAAGAGTACGTTCGATATCGGCAGCACACCTGCCAGCGTGCTCAACGACGACAATGGCGGCCAAAGCGCCACCGGCCAAACCACCGACGTGATCAGCGGTCAGGCCATGCCAAGCCTGGCCGTCGATCCCACGACCGGCAACCTCAGCGTCATCTGGTACGATACCCGTCGCGACCCAGCCGGCCACTTGCTCGACGTCTTCGGCACGATCAGCACCAACGGCGGCCAGACCTTTAGTCCGAATTACCGAGTCACCGATCAATCGTTTGACGCCAATAAGGGCGTCTTCAAGGACCCGACGACTCAGCCGGGCGGGCCTGAGGTCGTCGCTGTCGATTTCTCTACAGGACAGGTCGCCGACGCTAGCGGCCAAGGCAATTACTACCTGGGAGACCACCTTGGCCTGGCCTTGGCCAACAACACCGCCTACGCCGCCTGGACCGATACCCGGGCTGGCAACCAGGACATCTACTACTCCAGCTATACGCTCGTGCCTGCCCCCGCTCCTCCCAACAACCGTTTCGGGTCCAACAATACCGCCTCCTCGGCAACCGACCTGGACCAGGTGGTTCAGCGCCTGGTGCCCAAGCTGGCGCTGCTCGCCGAAGACGAGGACTGGTTCCGCGTCCAAGCTGCGGCCACAGGGCATCTGACGGTCTCGGCCAACTCTATCGGCAACCAGGCGCTGGCCCCCAACACGCTCCAGCTGCAATTGTATGACGCCACGGGAACCCACCTGCTGGCGGCTGGAAGCGACCTGTTGAATGCGACGGGCGGCCTCCTCGGGCAAAGTCTGGTATATCCGAGTAACACTGGCCAGAGCTTCTTGGTCCGCGTGTTCCGGACGAACCCTATCAACACCAGCCCGACCTTCTATGAGCTGAACCTGCAATCCTTGACGGCGGACCTCGGCACCCAAGTAGTGGCCGACGTGAGGGGAACTCTGACCGCAGGGGGGCAGGCGCTGTACCGGCTGACT
>JBGQLF010001282.1:0-3533 GCA_041499985.1 Gemmataceae bacterium | reverse complement strand
TTCCTCGGCGACCCCAACACGCTGCCGGTCGGCCCAACCGCGACGTTACCGCGGAAGCTCCTGCAACCCTTGGCCCTGCTCGACCAGCTGCGCTTCGAGATGAAGCACGACCCGAACGATGGGACGCCGTATGGCGTGCTGATTGTAGAGAGGAAATAGCGGACACTTCTAACGCATCGGACAACTGGGTCCAGCCAGCGCAACATTCACTTGCCGCTGGTCTCTCGCGTCGCCTCCGCTTCCGCCAACAGCTGCTGGAAGTCGGCGCGGCTGCGCAGCGGGGCGAGGTCCGTCCCCTCCTTCAGGTACTCGATATCCCAGTGGCCCTTACTGGCCGCCTGCCGCAGCAACTCCACAGCCCGGAGTGCGTATTGCTCCCGGAACCGGGCGGCCTCGGTCGGCTCCTGTCCCTCCGCCACTGGCGCTGACGCCAGCGCACAGAGACGGGCCAGTCCCTGGAGTGTCGGCCCATCGCCGTCTTTGGCCAGCGCTTCCGCCTCGGCGAGGGCCCGGCGGTGATCGCCGCTGACATGGGCCCGGGAGATGGCCCGGCCGAGCTGGAGCACCGGGCGCTGCCTGCCGTCGTCCAGCTCCAGGGCTCGCTTCCAGTCCTGGATCGCCTCGGCATGGCGACGGAGCAGATCCAACGCCCGAGCCCGTCCCCAATGAGCATCGCGGAGTGCCTCGCGGGTGGGGACCCAGCGCGCTTCCTTGGCCAGGATCGGCTCCAGGGCGGCGACTACCTTGGCATACCAGTCGAGGGCTTCTTGGGGTCGGCCGCGGTCCCGCAGCAAGTGGCCGAGCGTGGCATAGCTGCTGGCCCGATCGATGAGATACTCCGGCGTGTCCAGCGAGTTGGTCACCAGCTCCTCCCGAATAGCCAGGGCTTTACGGTACTGGACTTCGGCTTCGTCCCACCGGCCCAGGTCCGCCAGCCAAAGGCCGAGTGCATTATGGCTCCAGGCCAGGTCCCGGCGGTACCGGGGCTTGTCAGAGAAGTCTACGGTCAACTTTTCCCGGATGGAGAGGGCCTTTTGTTGGTGCACCTCGGCCTCGATTCGCCGGCCCAGCTCAGCGAGCAGTGTGCCCAGGTTGCTGTGGTGGTTGGCCTGTAAGGACCGGGCCCAGTTATCCTGCGGATCCCGCTCCAGCGCCTGTTCCCCTTGGCGGCGTGCCCGCTCGTAGAGGGCAAGCGCTTCGGTCCGCTGGCCGGTTCGCTCCAAGACTGACGCCAAGTTGTGCAGCGAGTCGCCCACATCGCGATGGTATTCGGCCCTGGTGGGGAAGTCGGCGGCCAGCTTCTCCCGGAGGGCCAAGGCTTTCCGGTGCTGGACCTCAGCCTCGTCCCTCCGGCCCAAGTCATTGAGCAGAATGCCCAGGCTCCTGTGGCTAAAGGCCAGCATCGCCCGGTGGGCGGGCACAGAGGGGAAATCGGCGGCCAGCTTTTCTCTGACAGCCACGGCTTTGCCGTGCTGAACCGCGGCCTCGGCCCACTGGCCCAGCTGATCGCGCACCCAGGCCAGATTGTTGTGGTGGTTTGCCTGGAACTGCCGGGACGTGGAGTCCTGCGGATCTCGCGCTAGCGCCTGCTCCTGGTAGTGGATGGCCCGCTCGTAGAGGGCAGCAGCCTCGGTCCGCTGGCCGGGCTGTTGCAACAGGCTGGCCAGGTTGTTCAGCGTCCCGGCTACATCGCGATGATACTTGGCCACGGTCGGGAAGTCGGCGGCTAACTTCTCCCGGAGGGTCAAGGCTTTCCCGAGCTGGGCCTCGGCTTCGTCCCTCCGGCCCAGGTCGCTGAGCAGAATGCCCAGTTGGTTGTGGGTCCAGGCCAGCTCCAGGCGGTGGTCGGGTATAGCCGGGAAGTCCGCAACCAGCTGTTGTCGGATGCCAAGGGCTTTGTGGTAGTGCTCCTCTGCCTCGGCCCGGTCCCCTTGAGGCAGCGAGAACCCGTAACCGTGATGGCAGAACGCCAGGTCCTGACGATAGTGAGGCACGGTAGGGAACTCGGCCACCAGTGGTCCCAAGATCTCCAGGGCTCGCCGGTAATCCGCCCGGGCGGTCTCCTGGTCTCCCATCTGCTCGCGCAGCCCCGCCAGGCGGTAATACGCTTTCCCCCGTGCCGCCCGCAGCTCGGGGTCCTGGCTCTTTTCCTCCACGAGCTTCTCGAAAAATGGCAGCGCCGTCTCCAGCAGCTCCTTGCGCAGCTGGTGGAAGTCCGCCTGCGTCAGCTTCGGGTTGTCCGTAACCTTGCTCAGGTACTTCTCCACGGCGTCCTTCGCCAACGCGAAGTGGTGGTCGGCGAGCTCGCGGGCCTGCTGGGCCGCGACACGCTCCTGCTCCTTCTGCTCCAGGGCCCGCGCCGTTTGCACATAGGCAACCGAACTGACCACGGTCACCAAACCCAATAGCAGGGCCACCGCTGCCACCAGCACCGCCACCAAGGGGTTGCGCCGGCACCAACGCCCGAACCGCTCCGGGAGGCTTACCCGCCGCGCCCGGATCGGCCGGTCCTCCACGAAGCGTTGCAAATCGGCCGCCAGCTCCGTCGCCGTCGTGTAGCGGTGGCCCGGATCCCGAGCCATCGCCTTGAGCACGATGGTTTCCAGGTCGCGCGGGATCTCCGGGTTCAGCCCGCGGGGGGGAGTCGGATCCTCGTGCGTCACCTGGTGCATCAGCTTACTGCGGTCGGTGGCCGTGAACGCCGGCTGGAGCACCAGAAACTCGTAGAGGGTCAATCCCAGACTATACAGGTCACTGCGGACATCCGCCTGGCCGTCGAAGCGCTCCGGCGCCATGTAGCGGATGGTGCCGACGATGTCGCCGGTGTGCGTCAAGTCGCCCCCGTCGCTGGCTGCCTTGGCCAGCCCGAAGTCGGTCACCCACACCGTACCGCGCATATCCAGGAGCAGGTTGGACGGCTTGATGTCGCGGTGCAGGATCCCCTGACCGTGGGCGTAGGCGAGTGCCTCGGCCGCCTGGATGCCCATCCGGGCCACACTCTGCCAGTACGGCCGACCCGATTCCGCAGAAAGCGATGAATGATGAATGATGAACGATGAATCGGCCGCGGGTAAGGACGGCTCGACCTGATTGCAGGAATCCTTGCGCAACTCTTCTTGTTCCTCATTCATCACTCCGCGTTCCGCGTTTGCTTGGAACTGGCCGGTCAGGAGTGCCTGGGCGACCGCGGCAGCCGAGGGGGCGTTGGCGGCGGCGCCGCTGCCCGCCATGTCCGCGTCCACGGTTGCGGCCGCAGGCTTGACCTGACGCAGCCGTTTCAACTCGGCCAGGACCGCATCGAGTCCGAGACCCTGAATGAACTGCATGACATAGTAGTGCGTTCCCTCGTGACAGCCGACGCCGAAGACCGGCACGATGTTCGTATGATGCAGCCGCGCTGCGGCCCGCGCCTCCCGCTCGAAGCGGCGCAGCTTCTGCGGATCACGCAGTGCTTGCGGCGGCAGCACCTTCAAGGCGACGCGCCGGCCCAGCGCCTGTTGCTCCGCTTCGTAGACCACGCCCATGCCGCCACG
>JBGQLF010001281.1:0-3533 GCA_041499985.1 Gemmataceae bacterium | reverse complement strand
TTGCCAATTCCTATGTACAATAGCGCTTGTGCAAAACCTCGTGGCCAATTGTTGTGCAAAAGGTTATGTCCGGTAACAGAGGACGCTTGTGGCTACGTTAAACCACACCTCATTTTGTCCTTACATTAGGCAGGCTCATCCTCCTTGGAAAATGCCAAGTTTCTTTCGCCACACTCCTAGAACCGATTTGCCAACTGAGTAGGCGAGCAGGGGGTCAACCATCCTCGACAGCGGGACCAACAGTTTGTCCCAAATCAATATCTGTTTTGGGTTGGGCATCGCACTCTTGAGGAGGAAGCGGTTCCCGAGGGACGCAAACAGGCCGATCGAATCCAGGTACCTCAAGCGTTCCAGTTCACAATCAGGCGGTGTCAGGGCGGCCAGGGTTTTCTTCGTGTAACGGCGGTAATGCCCAATGGACTCATCAAACGGAGTGTACAACCATTGATGGGCCGGGCTGAGTACAAGGACGTGCCCGCCCGGCTCGAGATAGTGAGTAGCTCGGATCAGTTCACCCCTGTCGTCCTCGATATGCTCGAGCACGTCAATGTAAATGAGAGTGTCAAACGGCCGGTCGCCGCTAACCTGTTCAAGCGTCCCGACAACGTGCTGACAGCACGCGGGGAGTCTGCCGTCACTGATGGAGTCGCCCAAGATGTCCGCAAGCTGGGCGTCCGGCTCGAGGCAGACCCACCGCTGCTGCTGGCCGCGGCAGAGCAGTTTCGTCGTGGCCCCGATCCCGGCACCCACTTCCAGTACCTCGTTCCCTAGATAAGGTTCCAGCTGGGAGCGGAAATAGGACTTCCACTTGGTGGCTGCCGCGAACAGCTCGAGCTCCGAGCCCACGTAGGTATAGCCGATCATTCGTTCTGGTACTCCTGTTTCAGGTTGCGTCTTCCGCCCTCAGGGAGTGAGGCAGGGCTTGAGGTAACGCTCGAGAAGGTGGAGCTACTCGGGAAAAACCCGAGCATGCGACGTCCAACGGGACGGATCGGCGTCGCTCGGAACCCACAAGTTTTTCAGATCGCACTCCTGGAACGGGAAGACGCCGGACCTTGCTGACAAAGTAAGCGTAATCCCGGAGCGGCAAGAAGGTCGATCCCTGCCGATTGGCAAGGATGACAAAACTAAACACGAAAGAGAACATGACTCCCTGTAACAGGATGATGAACAGCATGCCCACGGTGAACGTTGCCCAGCCCGCGATGGCCAACTCGGTCAGCAGCCGCACCAGGACAACACACCCAAGACCCACGAACGCCAATCCCATCAGCGCGCAGGTCGCGATCAGCAAGCGGACGCCAATGATATCCCCGAAGACGGACATGGCGCTCAAGCCGTGGATCACGAGGTTGGCGAAATTCATCTGCGGCCTCCCCTCCAGCCGTTTCGCCCGCTGGGTAGGAATCATGGCCAGCGGCTGGCGCGACTTGAACACCGCCGCGGCGTAGTGGTTCCACATCTCGGAAACGACCACGAGGGAGGCCAGTCGGGCTGCGGGAATCACGCTGAAATTGCCCACGCGCACGCTACGGCTGGTGAGCAGATAGTGTAGAAACATATACACATAGTAGCATACTATGAAGAGCATGGATTCTGAGCGCTTCGAGCGCTCGGCAAAGATGATCCTTTGCCCAGATTCCTCGTGATACTTCTTGAGTAAACGCGGAACATCCCGGGGATCGTCTTCGCCGTCACCATCCATGACGATCACCGCCTGACAGGAGACCTGGTCCTCGAGGTAGGCCAAGCCGATGGCGAGAGCCCGTTGGTGGCCCAGGTTTCGGCGCAGGTGGAGCACCTCCACACCGCTCAAGGCCGCAAGTCCTGACCCTGGGAAGCCATCCTCGAGGGCGGCTGTGGAGCCGTCATCAACGAGCAGGACCTGCGCTTCCAGGTGGTGCTCGGTCAAGACCTTATCGAGACGCACAAGCAACTTCCACAAGGCTCCCCAGTCGTTGAAGACAGGGATGAGGACCACATAAGGCTTGGTCGCTGGCATCGATTCCACGGCATCTTCGGTTCTCATGAGTCTCTTTTCCAAGAGCACGCTGGGTACGTCCGTTCGTTCCGATCAAATCTTCTGGCAGCAGCCGGGCCGAAGCGTTCACAGCCCAGGTTGCCAGACACCGGGATACCCCGTACTCCAGCTGCATGCATACTGGAGAGCCAGAACCGTTCTCCGCTTTTCGCAAGAAAGGATCACGGAGATGACATGGTGTGGGAGGGAGCAGTTCTTATGCCACGACAGGCAAAACATCGCATGATTTTGTGGCAATGGTTCTAAGTGGCGAATGCCATAGCACTTGAAATGCTGTACTGGGATGCGTGAACAAGTGGTCTGGCAGGAATCGGGGTCAAAGCGGAAATAGATGTTAAGATAAGTTATCGTTTATCTGCACGCCGCGTTAACGATCGTAAACAGCGCTGGCGGAGCATGGTCTTCACGGAGCCGGGACGGACGGAGCCCGGCACAGAGGCCAGGCGGGCCCAGACGAGATGGGCGGGCGGATGGCCTCGGTCATCGGGCAGCCGACTTGCGCCTGAAGAGGATCCACTCCCGATTCTCGTGTAGCGGCTCCCATTCGTACGGGTTGACGCGCGCGTAGAGCCGCTGTTCCCACGGAGCCTTATCTGCGGCACGCGGGATGGGTCCATTCGGAATCAAGATGTAGTCGACCTGGCCCATCCACGGACCCGTCTGGCCTTGCTCGAACCAGAGCCGGACGTCTTGCGCCCGACTCCGATGACGGGGAGTGTTGTAGACGTGGCCGACGTACGGACGCATCGAAGTGTACGTGGCGGAGAGGTAACTTTCCTTGATGCTCGGACAGAGTAGCACCCCGTCAAGGCCCTGACGTTCCATCCACGAGAACATCTCCTGGTCCTCCGGGGTGAGGTAGAACCCGACCTCATGCCTCGACTGCCCGGCTCCGAAGATCGCGTTGTCGGAAACCGCGACCGCGCCCAGGCAAAGAAGAAGCATCCCAAAAGAGAGACGGTACATCCGGGAGCGCAAAGAGAGTAGCAACTGCTGTAGGCCAGGTAGGGCGATCAGGCAAAGAGGCGTCCAGACGTAACCGCGCGTAAAGTGCAGCGGCTGCTGCGGGTTGAGGAACCAGTCGTGCTTGGCGAGCAGGAAACAGACCGCGAAGCAGGTGGCGAAGAAGTAGACCGGCGCGTCGAGCCGGTGGCGGTCGCTCCAGACGCGCCAGGCTGCCAGCAGGGCGACCGGACCGTAGGCCAGCAGCATGGTGGACGCCGAGAGTGTCCATTGGAGCGACCAGACCTGGTGGAGCCCGCGATGCTGCTCGAAGGAGTTCAGGTAAATCCCGTAGTACCAGAAGAAGAGAGCGAGCTGGACCATGAGGACCAGCCAGGGGATCAGCAGGACACGCGACCGCTGGACAAGGAGAAGGAGGCTGAGCCAGGCGAACACCATGAGCAGGAGTTCCAGCCCAGAAAAGGGATGCGTGGCGGCAAGCAGAGCCGTGCCCAGCAGAGCCGGTGTCCAGCGTCCGCCGAGGATGGCC
>JBGQLF010001280.1:0-3533 GCA_041499985.1 Gemmataceae bacterium | reverse complement strand
CGTAGTAGCCCAACGCCTGGGGTAATGCCCAGGACATGGCCAAGGGGGACAGGTCCCAGAGCTTCCGACGATCAGAGGCATCCGTATGGAGAATCAGGCTCTGGTTCGACTCGAAGCACTACGCCGGCACAATGCGGACCGAGGTTGGGTCAACTTCGACCTCTACCGCCTCCTCTACAGGCCCGAACTGTACGAGGTGGCTTACGAGAGGATCAAGTCCAAACCCGGAAACATGACTGCGGGAAGTGATGGCAAAACGCTGGACGATTTCTCATTTCAGGTCATCACCGACCTGATTGCCAACCTCCGCGAGGAGAGTTTCCAATTCCAACCGGCCCGAAGGATTTTCATCCCCAAGGCCAATGGCAAGCAGAGGCCTCTCGGCATTCCATCCCCGCTGGACAAGGTCGTTCAAGAGGTACTGCGTCTGATCCTCGAAGCGATCTACGACAGCCCTCACGGGGCCTACTTTCTGGAGAGTAGTCACGGTTTCCGGCCCAACCGGAGCTGCCACACGGCACTGCGGGAATTCAGTGACCATTGGACGGGTGTGACCTGGATCATCGAAGGCGACATCAAGTCTTGCTTCGACGAGATCGATCATCATGTACTGGTCAACCTGCTGGGCAAGAAGATCCAGGATGGACGTTTCCTGAACTTGATCTGGAAAGCCCTCCGGGCAGGCTACCTCTGGGGTCAAGAAAGGAGGGACACGCTCATCGGCAGCCCCCAGGGCAGTATCCTCAGCCCGATGCTGGCCAACGTCTACTTGCACGAACTGGACGAGTTCATCGAACAGCTTCGTACCAAGTACGAGAAGGGCCGGTACCGCCGGCGTCTTCCCCAGTACGACTGCATCCTCAAGCAACGTCGCTACTGGCTGAAGAAGACCGGCGGGATCTCCACGCCGCACATCAAGGAACTGACCAAACGCATGCGTTCTCTGCCTTCGGGGGATCCGCAGGACCCAGGCTATGTTCGGGTCCGCTACCTCCGCTACGCGGACGACTGTGCGCCACGAAGGCGTGAAGGATCAGACACAGGGTCTGATTCGGAGCGCCATGCCGCGTGAGAGATGAGGGTAGGTCCCTCGGGATCGGGTTGCAGGACCAGATCCCAAACCACCTGAAGCTGCTTGGGTCAAAAGCCCTGGTAGTGAGCGTTCAGGAAAAGGCCGGCCTTGAGCCGGTCAGGTGTGGGCCGAGAAGACGAACGCAAGTGAACCGCCGAGGAGGTGTCGAAAGCGTAGGAACGTCACCGAAACCAGGCTTCAGTCGTTGGCCTGGGACCCAGCCGAGACGAGACCTGCTTACGGACTCGGTGGTGACCGGCATAAAGGCGGCGTGATCTCGGTCCGGGCTCTCGCGGGGAACGTGGGATCCTGGCGTCCACGATGACAAGGGAAAGCCGCAAGGGGAAGACCCCCGAGGGCGATAGTACCAAGGCGTGGCACAGGGTCGGATCAACCAATAGTAGCGTCGAAGCCTGGTAATGCGGGTGGAGCGAAGGGGTTGAATGATTCTGCCAAAGGGATGGATCAACCTGAAAGGGGAGGAATTCATGCCGGAAGCGAGGTCGTGTGTAAGGGCTGTGGACTTGACCCTTGATCAACCTGCAAAGGGAGGAATCGATGGCTGAGGCCAAGCCGTACACTATTTCCAAACAGGTGGTCTGGGAGGCCTACCAGAAGGTCAAGGACAACCACGGCGCTGCCGGGGTGGACGGTCAATCCATCGAGGCCTTCGAGACAGACTTGCGGAATAACCTCTACAAGATCTGGAATCGGATGTCCTCGGGGAGTTACTTTCCGCCGCCGGTGCGTCTCGTCGAGATTCCGAAAGCCAATGGTGGCTTGCGGCCGTTGGGAATTCCGATGTTCGTCGCATACTGCATCTCCTTAACAAAGGGGTTTGGGATTGAGTGTCTGAACTGGGTTGCTTCCCACGCATGACACGGGCGTGGGAAACAACCCGCCAAGGGCTAACGAAGGATGACCCAACGTAACACGCACGGCCTACTTCGACGAGCGTTTTCCCCAGCGTTGTGGCGTCGGCTTGCGCAGCTCCGCGATGATTGCGGGCGTCAGCTGGACCCACCACGGGCTGTGCGGGGCCGCCTGGACACCGTCCAGCTTCCCGGCCTTGCACCAGGCCACGACTGTCGAGATGTTGATGTTCAATAATTGAGCTGCTGATTGGACGGAATAGCGACCGTCCCCGCGGGGACGGCCCGGACAAGCGCCGGGTCCTTCCGGGCAGCGGCCGGTGATTCCGTACTTATAGCGGATCCACTGAATCTTCTTTGCGGTAAAGACGCCGCCCAGCCCTGGAGACAGGCCTTCCGTATTCAGAAGGTCCGCTATTTGCCGATCGGTATGGTCAGCCGTGAGCGTGACGATCCGCTCGACCACCGCCCGGTCGGTTCGGCGGAGGTCGCAGGACCGGCGCGGGCGGGTAACCTCCAAGAAGGTACTGACCTCGGTCTGCCAGCGGACGGCGATGGTGATGACTTGGGCCTGCTTGGTGAGCGTGACGTCCTGGATCAGCAACCGCAGCAGTTGCTTCCGCTGCGTCGCCGTCGTCGTGGCCGCGTGCCACACTGCCGGCACGTCGGACGCCAAGGCCAGAATGCGTTGCCGTTCCGCGGCACCGACTGGCCGAGCTGCCCGCGCGGGGAGGGTGGCATACTCCTGCTCCAGACGTTCGACTTCGGCCAGTTGGTCGTTCCAGGCACGTTCCAGGCTGCGCGCGACCAGCCGATTCTCCGGGTCGACCGCCTGGAAGCGCCGCCGGGCCAGGTCGGCTTCGTAGCGGACACGCTCCAGGCGGAGCTGCCATTGACGCTCAACCTGGCGGGCTTGCGCTTCGATATCCTCGAGGGTGGCCAGGGCCACTTCGAGCTGGGCCGGTTGCAGGGCGTCGAGGAAGAGATGGGCGACGGCCGCGTCCACGCCGTCCCCCCGCAGGAATTGGCACGTGGGGCAGGCGTGCTGATTATGGAGTTGGTTACACTCGTAGATCGGAATCGTGCGTGTTTTGGCGTAGCGGACGCTCATGCGTCGGCCACAACGGCCGCACAGGACCAGGCCTTGCAGCAGGGCGCTGCCTTCGCGAACGGCGCCAGGCCGGTCCTCGGTCCGGATGGTCCGGTTGTCGTCGAGCCGCTGTTGGTTGCGCAAAAACTGTTCCCAACTGAGGTAACCGGGGTGAGCGTTGTGCCGCACAATGGGCCAGTCCTGCGGAGCCCGCGAGCGCGTCCGGCCTTTGAGGCGTGGGGTTTCGCCGGGCAGCGTCTGCGTTCGGGTCTGCGTGCGACCGTAGACGTAGGCGCCGGCATAGCGGGGATTATGCAGCACGGCCAGGACGCGCCCATGACTGAGAGGCTGCCAGCGCAGCTCGCCGTCGCGTGCCTTGCCCCACAGACGCATGGGAAAGCGTAGGCCGTGGTCGGCAAAGTATTTCACGACGGCCAAGGCAGATCCCAGTTGTTCAAAGAGCGTGAACACGAGGCCGACGGCGTGTTGGATTTCTTCG
>JBGQLF010001279.1:0-3537 GCA_041499985.1 Gemmataceae bacterium | reverse complement strand
GCTTTGTGGACGCGATTTGACCTGAGAGACTCTAGCTCATGGCCGTTTCTGTCGATCCTCCGCGTACGTCGCTACCGGTGCTCGCTCCCAAGCAGAATACGGGTATCGCGTATGAGCTTTTTCTCGACTGCGTCCACTGCGGCCTGTGTACCTCGGCGTGTCCAACGTACCTGGAACTGGGCACCGAAATGGATAGCCCCCGCGGCCGTATCTATCTCATGCGTGCCCTGACCGATGGCCGAATCGAGCTGAGCACCGAGGTCCGGCGCCATCTCGACCTCTGCCTCGATTGCCGGGCCTGTGAATCCGCCTGTCCCTCCGGGGTGCAATACGGCAAGCTCATCGAGCCGTTCCGTATCCACCTGGCCCAGACCGCTCCTCAGCCGGAGAACCTGGGCCTGCTTCAGCGTCTGCTGCTATTTCAGCTTACGCCGTATGCCCAGCGCCTGGGCTGGGCGTTGCTCCCGGTGCGCCTGATGCAGCGGGTCGGGTTCGATCGCCTGCTGGAACGATCCGGCCTGCTCCGCCTGCTCCCCTCGACGCTGCGGCAGATGTATGAAATTCTGCCGCGTCTGAAGCCGCGCCACGGTCGCCTGCCGGAGGTGGTGCCGGCCGAGGGCAAACGGCGGGCGCGTGTGGCTCTCTTCACCGGCTGTGCCGGCGACGCATTCTTGCCGCAGACCACCCTGGCGACGATTCGGGTCTTGCAGCGCAATGGCTGCCAGGTATGGATTCCACGCACGCAGGGCTGCTGTGGCGCCCTGCACTATCATGCTGCTCAACTCGACCCGGCGAGGCAGTTTGCCCGGGCCAATTGTGATGCGTTCGGTCCCGGCCTCTTGGAGGTTGCCGATCGAGTGGACGCGCTCATCGTCAATGCCGCCGGCTGTGGCGCCATGCTCCGGGACTATGGCCATCTCTTGCACGACACGCCGGCCGCCGCTGCGGGACAGGCCCTGGCGTCCAAGGTGCGCGACATCAGCGAATTCCTCGTCGAACTGGGGCCCATTAAGCCGTTGCACCCGTTGCCGCTGCGGGCGGTCTACCATGACGCTTGTCATCTGTGTCACGCGCAACAGATTCGCAAACCGCCTCGGCAACTGCTGGAACTTATTCCCGGTCTGGAATTGGTGCCGTTGGCCGAGACAGAGATCTGCTGCGGTGCCGCGGGCAGTTACAATGTCACTCAGCCAGAGATGGCCGAGCGCCTGGGGCAGCGCAAAGCCAAGAACATCCTCGACGCCAAGGCCCAGGCAGTCTTCGCCGGGAACGTCGGCTGCCTGCTTCAGATCGACCGCTACCTGCGGGCCAAGCAGCCCGACCTTTGGGTGGCCCACCCGGTCGATGCTCTGTGGGCCAGTTATAGCGGCCAGCGCGATTGAATCAGCGTGTGCGGGAGACAAACGATTCCATGAAGCGCCAAAACATCTTCAGCGGAGCCCCGTGGGAAGCGCGCGTTGGCTATTGCCGGGCCGTCCGCATTGGGCCGTTTGTTTGCGTCTCCGGAACGACCGCGACGGACAGCTCGGGCCGGGTGGTCGGAGTGGGCGATCCCTACGTTCAGGCCAAGGAAACCTTGCTGAAGATCCGCGCGGCTCTGCACGAGGCCGGCGTCACCTTGGAGCAGGTGGTCCGGACACGCATGTATGTGACCCACATAGCGGATTGGGAGCAGGTCGCCAAGGCCCATCACGAATTCTTTGGCAACATTTACCCCGCCACCACCATGGTGGAAGTCAGTCGCCTGATCGCTCCGGAAATGCTCGTTGAGATCGAGGCCGATGCCATTGTGCAGGAGCTGCTGTCGGAAGTACCTGCGGCACCCGCGACCTATTGAGGATCCCCATGCGAATACACGGAATCATACCCCCCGTCGCCACGCCGATGCAGGCCAACGAAGACCTCGACTTACCGCGCTTGAAAGTGTTCCTCGATCACCTGATCGCCGCGGGCGTCCACGGTGTTTTCGTCCTGGGCACCAACAGCGAGTTTTATGCCCTGGACGAGCGCGAAAAGCAGGAGGTGATCGCCACGGCGGTCGCCCACGTCAACAAACGCGTACCGGTCTATGCCGGAACCGGGGCAGAGAGCACGCGCGAAGTCGTTCGCCTAACGAAGATGGCCCAGCGCGAGGGGATTGATGGCGTCTCGGTGATCACGCCGTATTTCGTCTCGCCGACGCAACAGGAGATTGGCGACCATTACCGCCGGATCGCCGAGAGCACGTCCTTGCCAGTCATCCTGTACAACAATCCCAGCACTTGTGGCGGCGTGAAGATCGATGTCGAGACGGTCGCACGTCTGGCTCAAGTGCCGAACATCCTCGGCATTAAGGATTCGAGCGGCGATTTGCAGAATACGAACGAGTTGATTCGCGTGGTGCCGGATCGGTTCGCGGTCTTGATGGGTCGCGACACGCTGATCTATCCAAGTCTGATCTTCGGTTCCCGCGGCGCCGTGCCGGCCTCCGCCAATGTCGCCCCGGCTCTATGTGTCGAAATCTATGAGGCGTTCCAGCGCGGCGACCATGCGGCGGCCAAGGCCGCGCAGCTCCGTTTGAACCCTGTACGCCTCAGTCTGACCCTGGGAACCGCACCGGGAGGAGTCAAGGCGGCGTTGGCACTTCTGGGCCGCTCGATTGGCCCTAGCCGATCACCCGTCGCTCCGCTGACGCCGGAAAAGCAACAGAAAATGCGCTCCCTGCTAGAACAGGCTGGATTGGGCAGTAATCAGTAGACAGTAGACAGCAGCGAAGAAACAACAAGAGGCGGGTGTCGGGATGCGAAATGCTCTCCCATCACGATACTCCTCGCTGATCCCCACCATCAGCCGGCAGCCTTGTAGGGTGAAGAACGCTGCTGTTGCTGGGCTCCGGCAGTCTGAACCAGCTGCTCCGCTGCCTCGCCAGCTGCACGCCAAGAGCGATCGAGTGCCAGCAGCACGAAGCGAACCACCCACTTCCTCCGTCGCCATTGGTAGCGCAGCTTCTCGGTGAAGCGGAACCGCCGGTTGGCCCTCTCCACATGATTGTTCGTCCGCACCTTCTCGGCCGCCTGACTGTACACGAAAGCCACGGCCTTCGGGAATTTCCCGGTTTCCACCAGCGCCATCGCCTCGACCAGCTCCGCCACCGCCTGGTACTGCTCGTTCCCCAACAGCGCTTTCCGCCGCTTCCACAGGGTCTGCACCCGCGCCTCCTTCTCGAACAGCCCACGCACCGCACAAGCGAAGTGCCACAGCGTGCGCAGCTCGGGCAGGTAAGCAAACATCCGGATCAGGCTGTCCCACTGCTGCTTGTCCAGGTCGCCGGTCTTCTTGACGATCAGGAAGCGCTGCTTGAGGATGAAGCGTGCTTTCTCCTTGAGTGTCGGGCCGCCCACGGCCCGGGCTGCCTGTTGCGCCTTCCTGGGCCGGCCCCGTTTGCGTCGGCGGCCAGCGTTTCCCCGGCGCCTCATGGCTCGAGCCAGCCGACGCACCGCCTGGAGGATCAGGTCGTTGATGTCCTTGAGGAGCCTGGCAAACCCCTTTTCTGCGCGG